>VEPF01000416.1 GCA_012027055.1 Gemmatimonadota bacterium
TGGTCGGCGGGGGATGACGGGGGTGGTTTTTGGGGGCGGCGGGGTGCGCGGCATGGCCCAGGGGGGGGCCTGGCGCGCGCTGCGGGATGCCGGGGTCGAGCCGGACGCTATCGTGGGTACCAGTATCGGCTCGATCGTGGCCGCCTGCATTGCGGGCGGCGACACCAACGAGTTGCTGCGGCGCAAAGCGCTGGAGTTCCGGAAGCAGGACATCGCCTTGCTGAACCGGTGGGTGGTGCTGCTGAACGGCATCCGGCAGTCGGGGGTGTTCCGGGGCGAAACGCTTCGGCAGTTCATCACCCGGGTGGTGCCCGGCGGCAGCTTCGGGGAGCTGGCGCTGCCGGTCGCGGTCAACGCCGTGGATCTGGGCACCGGCGAGGAGGTCTGGTTCGGGGCGGGGGGACGCGCCGACGTCTCCATTCCGGACGCAGTGACGGCGTCCTGTTCCCTGCCGGTCTTCTATCCGCCCCACCAGGTGGACGGGCGGTATTTCGTGGACGGCGGCGTTCTGGATCCGCTGCCGCTCGAGCATGCCGCGCGACTCGGTGCCGACCGGATCATTGCGGTGGACGTGAGCGGAGGCGGGACGCGCGACGCGGCCACGGTTGCAAGCCAGGGCCTGGTGGCCATTCATCATCGCGTGTCGGAGATCGTGGGCCACCTCCGGCGCCGGCGCCTGCTCGACACGTGGTCCGGACCTCCGCTGCTCTACATCCGACCCCGGCTGGAAGCGTACTCGACCTTCGATTTCGGCCACACCGAGCTGTTCCTGGAGGAGGGCTACCGGGCCGCCCGGGAAGCGCTCGGCAGCACTGGCCCGGAAGCGGCGGACAGGCTCGAGGCGGGCTGAGCAGCAGGCAGCCCGCCCCAGTGTGCGCGCATCACTGCCGGGCTCGCGCTCGAACCGGCGGCGGTGCGGCTGCTTCGCCCGTGATCGGCTACTCCCGCGCGGTTGTCACCGCACCTCCCGCGCGAGCAGGCTCACGGTACTGTCGATCGCGGCGCGCACCCGGGCCGAGGGGATGCCCGACCCGTTGCTGAGGATGCTGAACGTCAGCTCGCGGCCGGTTTCGGTGACCAGGAAGCCGGAGAGCGATGCGACGTTGGTGATCGTGCCGGTCTTGGCCTGTACGCGACCGGCGAGCCCGGTGAGCCGGCTGGCCAGGGTGCTCCCCGCCAGGCCGGGCGCGGCCAGGGCTGCCCGGTAGCGCTCTCCCCAGGGCAGCGCGCGCCCGTGCTCGAGTAACTTCACGATGGCGGCCGGGGTGAGGAGGTTCTGCGCGGACAGGCCGGAGCCGTCGCGGAGCTGGAAGGCGAACGAATCGATGCCGGCATGCTCGATCAGGTACCTACGCTCGGTTCCCACGCCCCCGACCCAGCTGCCGCCGCTGCCGCTTTCCGCCCCCAGCGTCTTCAGCAGCTGCTCCGCCATCCAGTTCTGGCTGGGCTGCAGGATACCGGCAACGATGTCGGTGAGGGGCGGCGATTCGAGCGTTCCGATCCGGCTCATGCCGACGGTGTCGCCGGCCTCGCCTGTGACCCGCAGTACCCCGACCGAGTCTACGCGCACGCCGGCGGCGGCGAGGGCGTGGGCGAGTGCCCGGACCGCGGCGCCGGCGGCATCGGTGACCGCGAGCCGGACCGTGTCGACCGCGCCCGCACCGGTGCTGCCGGCCAGGTAGATGGTATCCCTGCGTGCCGTGAAATCCGTGCTGAAGCGGAGCCGCGCCCTCGGCGTGTCCGTCACCAGCTGGGCGCGGATCGGCTGGAGCGGGCCGATCCCGGGCGCCGCCGGCGGAGGCAGGATCGTGGCTGTCGCTTCCCGTCCTGGTTCGGCTCCGCCCCGCAGTTCCAGCTGGAAGGTGCCCTCCTGCAGGGCGAACGCGCTCACGGGCGGCGCGTCGCTGCCCGGCAGGTCGCCCACCTCCCAGGTGCCGTTGACGGCGGTATCGGTGAAACGGGACACGTCCACCGTGAGCCGCGCGACGTGGCGGATGCCGGACGCCGCGACCGTACTCGCGAACGCGGCGGCCGGAGTGCGCGGACCTGGCCAGAAGCGCGCGGAGAAGGTGGGATCGCCGCTGCCGACGATGCGCAACTCGGCAGCGGCGGTGTCTCCGGGCAGCAGGCGAGCCAGCAGCGGCGTGCGGTATCGCCAGTCTGGCCCGAGCATGCCGAGCGCCACGGTCGTGACCACGAGCTTGGTGTTCGAGGCGGGGATGAAGTGCAGGTCCGGATTGCGCTGGTAGATGATCCGGCCCGAACTACGGTCCCGCACCAGCACGCCCCAGCTGGTGTGCTCCAGCGGCGGCACGGACAGAATCGAATCGATGCGCGCGGCCAGGGGCCGTGGGGCGGGCGTACCGCGCCGCGCCACTGTCCCGCAGCCCAGGGCGAGCACGCTGGCGCCGAGGGCGATCAGTCTGCCCGGGTAGGTCTGCATCAAGGGTTCCACCTGCAGTGATGGTACGGCGCCGTGGGGACCACGGCCGGGCCGCCGGGCCTGGTTGCCGGTCGGAGCCTATATTCGAATCCGGACTGCCGGCCAAGATAGAGGAGACCAGCGATGAGCGACACAGCGCAATCCGCGCCTGCACTGCTCGGCGAAATGCCGGGTGCCGAGTTCCGCGCCGCCGGTCATGCCGTGATCGACTGGATCGCGGCGTACCTCGAGCACCCGGAGCACTGGCGCGTGCTGCCGGAGACGCGGCCCGGTGAGGTGGCGGCCGCGCTGCCGGCGGCGGCGCCGGAACGAGGCGAGCCGATGGCACGGATCCTGGACGATTTCGAGCGGCTCATCCCGGCCCATACCACGCACTGGAACCACCCCGGCTTCTTCGCCTACTTCGGCATCACCGGTTCCGCACCCGGAATCCTGGCGGAAAGCCTGATCGCGGCATTGAACGTGAACGCCATGCTGTGGCGCAGCGGCCCGGCAGCCACCGAGCTGGAACAGGTCACGGTGGGGTGGCTGCGCTCGCTGCTGGGTCTGCCGGCCGATTTCGATGGCCACATCAACGACACCGCCTCCAGCAGCACGCTGGTGGCGCTCGCGGCGGCGCGCGAGGCGCAGACCGATCTGCGCGTGCGCGCGGAAGGCCTGCCCGGCCGCCCGGACGTGCCGCGCCTGCGCGTCTATTGCTCCGAGGAAGCGCACTCCAGCGTGGACAAGGATGTGATCACGCTCGGGCTAGGCATGAGCGGCGTGCGCCGCCTGCCGACCGATGCGGCGCTCCGCATGGACGTGAGCACGCTCGAGCGCGCGATCGCGGAAGACCGCGCCGCCGGCGTTCGGCCGATCGCCGTGGTCGCCACCCTCGGTACTACTTCCACCACGTCCATCGACCCGGTGCTGCCCATCGCCGAGGTGTGCCGGCGCGAGGGGTTGTGGCTGCACGTCGACGCGGCCTACGGCGGGGCCGGCGCGGTGCTCCCCGAGCTGCGGCCGTGCTACGACGGCTGGGAGCTGGCCGATTCCATCGTGATGAACCCGCACAAGTGGCTGTTCACGCCCATCGACTGCTCCGTGCTCTTCGTCCGTCGTCCGGAAGTTCTGAAGCGCGCGTTCAGCCTGGTGCCCGAATACCTGACGACGCCACAGGGAGACGCGGTGCGCAACCTGATGGATTACGGGGTGGCGCTGGGGCGGCGCTTCCGCGCGCTCAAGCTGTGGTTCGTGCTGCGGTACTACGGGCAGGTGGGCCTGCAGGCGCGCATTCGGGAGCACATCCGCCTCGCGCAGGTCTTCGCGGCCTGGGTGGACGAGCACCCGGACTTCGAGCGGCTCGCGCCCGTGCCTTTCTCGACGGTGGTATTCCGCCATTGCCCGCCGGGGGTTTCGGAAGCGGCCGCCGAAGTGAGTACCGCGCGTCTGCTGGAGCGCCTGAACGCCACCGGCGAGGTGTTCCTGTCGCACACGAGGGTGAAGGGCACCTACGGCCTGAGGCTGGCGATCGGGAACATCCGCACGACCGAAGCGCACGTGGCGCGGGCGTGGGAGTTGATCCAGCAGCTCGCCTGAGCCGCCGGCACCGGGCGGCTCAGTCGCGTTCCAGCAGATAGCTGCTCACGGCCGCGTCGTCGCGCACCAGCTCGGTCACCGCCCAGCCGCGCGGCAGGTAGTGCTCGAAGGCCGCGCGCGTGAGCGCCCGCCACTCGAGGGCCAGTTCGGGGTCGGCGAGCTTCAGGTCCTGGATCCGGGCCGGGATGCGGACCCGGAGCCTGGGCTGGTCCAGGTCCAGCCGGGGTGCCCGGCTGCGCGGCCAACCGTGACTCCAGGCCACGTCGTTCACCGGCACGGCCCCGGCCAGGTCCGGCTGCGCCAGGTCGCCCGCCAGGCGCGTGCACACGCGCTCGCTGGCCAGGCGCCAGTCGGCCACGAAGCGGTCGGTGCCGAGCCCGCGGTGCAGGTGCGACGCGCCTTCTCCGTAGGCATCGCGCAGGTACTCGCGGACGGTGATCCCCAGCCGGAAATTGAGCCAGGCGTTGCGCGATTCGAGCGGCTCGAAGGTCCATTGCACGAGCGGCACGCCCCTGGCCAGCAGGCACTCGCGCTGGTGCAGCTTGAGCGCGCGCCCTATGCCACGGCCCCGCAGCTCGGGACGCACGGCCAGCAGGTCCGACCAGTGTACCGGCCCACCATCCCGGAAGCCGGTGATGCCGAAGACGAAGCCGAGCAGCTCGCCGGTTTCCGAGAAGGCGCCGCTGGCTACGCCGCCGAATCGCTGCGTGATCCAGAGCAGGCCGGGCGGTACGCCATCGGTGAAGTCGTCGCCCCAGGCCATGCGCTGCAGCGCCACGCAGGCGTCGTATTCCGCGTAACTGGAGAGCGGGCGGATGCGGAAGGAGGCGACGTCGCTCACAGCTGTTCCAGCAGCGTGTGGATGAAGGCCAGGCGGAAAGGCAGGTCCGCCACCAGGACGTGTTCGCTGGCGGCATGGGCGCCACCACCCCGCGCCCCCAGGCCGACGAGCGAGGGCGCGCCCCAGACCGCCGCCAGGCTGCCAACGCTGC
>VEPF01000234.1:0-2905 GCA_012027055.1 Gemmatimonadota bacterium
ATCGGGCGGCAGCAACGGCGACCTGGGGCTCCCGACGCTCGTGCGCGAGCTCCTGCCGTCCGGCATCCGCGGCCTGATCGTGGCCTGCCTGCTGGCCGCGCTGATGAGCTCGCTCGCTTCGCTGTTCAACTCGAGCGCGTCGCTGTTCACGGTCGACATCTACGAGAAGCTGCGGCCCGGCAAGTCCCCGCGGCACCTGCTCAATGTCGGTCGCATCGCCACCGCGACCGTGGTCGGTCTCGGGATCATCTGGATCCCGGTCATGGCGCGGGTTTCCGGGGGCGGCCTCTACCAGTACCTGCAGAGCGTGCAGGGCTACCTGGCGCCGCCGATCACGGCCGTGTTCTTCCTGGGTATCTTCTGGAAGCGGATCAATTCGGCGGGTGCCACCTGGGCCCTGGCGGGCGGCTTCATCCTGGGCATGATCAAGCTGACCATCCAGACGTTCTACGGCGCCGGGAAGATCGAGAATCCCGCGTTCCTGGCGACCATCGGCGACTTCAACTTCCTGTACGCCACCGGCGTGCTCTTCGTGCTCAGTGCGTTGATCATGATCACCGTCTCGCTCATGACCGCGCCGCCGCCGCCGGAGAAGCACCGCGTCACCTACGGTGCGATCCACGCGGCGGCCGCGGACGAGATCAAGGCCAGCTGGGACTGGGGCAACAAGGCCATGGCGGCGGGCATCCTGCTGGCCGTCCTGGGCATGTACCTCTACTTCAGCTTCTGGCTCGGCTGAGCCCGCGGGAGCGGCGCGATCAGCTGCACCGCACACCGTCTGCCGAATGCGAGGGCCGGCACCAGCCGGCCCTCGTTGCATCCCGGCCGGATGGTCGGGCCGGGCGCGCGGCGGAGCCGCTCCGTCAGGCCTGCAGCTGCCGCACTGCGCGGCCGACCGCGCGCAGATTCTCCAGCCTCAGCTCCTCGTACTCGCGCGAGACCACGATGCCGCTCGCGCCCGCCTCGAAGGCCTTGACCGTGGCCTGGTAGATCTCTTCGGGATCGCCCACCATGGTGGCGTCGCCCCACGGTACGTCGAAGCCGATGCCCGGCCAGATCCGGGTTTTGCCGTTGGCCGACGCCACGCTGCGCCTGGTCTCGCGGTACACGTAGTCGGGCGACATCCCCTTCGTGGCCAGCTCCGCGAGCGCCGGCTCCCGCGCCGGGTCGTAGCCGAAGAGCGCGTAGTACAGCTCGAGCGACTGCTCGAGCGACAATTCTCCCAGGATGGTGCTGCGGAAGCGGTCCAGGTACCAGTAGCGGATGCGCGGGCCGAGCACGTCGTGATAGGCGATGAACTTGATGAAGTCCGAGTAGGGGGCCATGTCCTCGTAGCTGAGCTCCGCCCGGTAGACCAAGTCCCAGCTGGAGGGCTGGTGATCCACGTGCCAGCCGACCAGCGCGCCCGGCTTCACCGCCTTGATGCGCTCGTACATGGCTTTCATGACCGCTTCCCGGCCCAGCCGGTACTGGTACTCCCACGCCAGGATCTCGGGGTAGCGCAGCAGGTGCCGGAGGAAGCCGGTGAACACGCCATCGGCGGGACGAGGGCCGCCCGCGATCAGCGCGCGCGTCCAGGTGAAGAGCCCCTCGTAACCGGCCCTCGCCCGCTCCGGATCAATGCCCTGCGCACGGCCGTGGGCGACGCAGTGCGGGCAGAAGCACGTGGGCGGCCGATCGTTCCAGGGCAGGATCACGTTCATGAGCGGGCCCATGCGCTCGGCGCCCCACTGGAAGCCGTCCAGGTCGTAACTCCGGAACAGGTCCTCCGCCACCGCCGCCCAGAACTCGCGGTAGTCCGGGTGGCGCCCGCAGCCCACCGGCTGCGGCCGGCCCTGGACGTCGATCGTGCGCCCGTCGTCGACCCCGACGATCGACGCGCCCGAGCTCTCCAGGATGCGCGCGTACACCTTCATGCCCCGCTCTCGCGCGGGCTTCTGCACCTCCTCGAACAGGTCGCGACTCGCGTACTCGAGCGAAGGATCGGGCGCGCGCACCCGCAGCGCGGTGTTGCGGAAGTACTGCTCGTGGTGCCGCACCCACACCTGCGGCACGCGCGCGGGCGCGGCTTTGAGCGGCGCGCCGTGGTCCGCCAGGAACTGGCGCGGCTTGCGCAGGTTGCCGGTGTGGAACGCGTGGCTGTAGATCAGCAGCGTGTCGATCGCGGCGGTCTCCCGGAGCAGGTCCAGGCAGGGCGCGATGTCCTCATCCAGCGCCGTGTGCGGCCCCATCTGGATGCCGATCACGGTGTCCGGCGGGATCCGCACCGCAGGCGACGTCTCCGGGGACGACGACTCCTGCCCGGCTTCGGCTGCGGCTCGCGTCGCGCCCAGCGCCCCCGCGCCCGCGGCGAGCGCGGTCATGCGGCGCACGAAGTCCCGCCGGTCGATGCCGGCGAAATCCGATTTTCCGTTCATGGCATACCCCCTCCGTGCAGCCTCGGCGCGGCGGTGCTGTGGTCGCCCAAGCTCGATGGTGCCGCGCTCGGTGCCCCTCGAGCGTTCCTCATGACATTTGCATGACAACTGCCCCGGCCTACAGTATTAACTTGCAGGCTACTGCGAGCTCTCTTCGGAGCCATGGCTACACCCGGGCATCGGCGGCAGGTTCTGCTGTTCCTCGTGGCCATCATCCTCCCGTGCGCGGTGCTGGTCGTGCTGGGTTTGCGCATGGTCGCGCAGGAGCGGGAGTTAGGCGAGAAACGCCTGGCCGATGAGCGCCGCACTCTCACCTGTCAACTGCGGCAGGAACTGGCCGCACGGGTTGACCGGATTGCGCTCCAGGAAGCCACAGCGCTCGTGGCCGATCCCAAGCGTCTGTCCTCCCGGCACTACGAGAACACCGCCGTCGTCCTCGTTGCCACCGCCGCGAGCCGAGCTCCGCGCGCTCACCCTGACTCAGGAGC
>VEPF01000234.1:2915-3698 GCA_012027055.1 Gemmatimonadota bacterium
CCGGGGGAGGCCGTCCGTCCCTACACCGAAGCGCGCGCCGCCGCCGGCAACATAGCGCAGGCCACCTACGCGCGCCTGCTCCGCGGACGTGCGTTGCTGGCGGCGGGCCGCCGCGCCGAGGCGCTGCGTGACTACGAGACCGTTCTGCGGACCGGGCTGGAGGTCGTGGATGAGCACGGCGTACCGCTGGCGCTCTATGCGGCCACGAAGCTCCTCGAGGCTGGGGTCCAGCGGGCTGCCGTCATCGACTGTGCCCGCCGCGCTGCCGGCGACACCCGGTGGCTCTCCCCCACGGCGCTGTACCTCCTGCGGAATCTCGCAGGGAGCCTGCGATCCTCGGCTGATGCGGCGGTGGACAAGCCCCTGAGCGCACTCGCGGATGCGATCAACACGGCCCTCGCCGGCGCCGAGCAGGTGATCGCGCTGCAGCGAGACTTCCGGCGACTGGGGCTGGAAGAGGCGGGACCGGGGCTGCACAACGCGGAAGCGCGCTGGGTTCCCTATGGGACGCCTCGCTGGCTGGTTGGCAAGGCCGCACCGCTGCGAGGCGAAAGCGACGTCGTGGTTGCCGTTTGGGCCGACAGCCTCTTCGCGACAGTCGAGGACGCCGTATTTCGGTCGAGCGGCCGGACGGGCGAGCTCATGGTCGCCTCGGGTGAAGAGAACGACGGTGAGCTCCTCGGCGCCGCCTTCCCCGGGCTCATGGCGCGCTTCGCGGCACTGCCCGGGACGGGTGGGGCGACCCGGGGCGTGCGGCGCTGGATTTACGTCGTGGCACGGGTG
>VEPF01000234.1:3708-5002 GCA_012027055.1 Gemmatimonadota bacterium
CTCTGTTGCGCGTGGTTAGCGTCACGCTCTTTGGAGCGTACCTCGTGTCGCGCGATGTGCGCCGCGAGCTCCGCCTGGCGGAGGTGCGCTCCCGCTTCGTCTCCGCCGTCTCGCATGAACTGAAGACGCCGCTCACGGCGATCCGCATGTTCGCGGAAACGCTGCAGTTGGGTCGCGCGCCAGATCCCGAGACGCAGACGGAGTACCTGGAGACGATCGTCAACGAGAGTGAGCGTTTGACCCGGTTGCTCAACAACGTCCTGGACTTCTCGAAGATCGAACGCGGGAAGAAGGAGTACCGGCGGACGCCGCATGATCTCCCGGAGATCGTACGGGCTTCCGCCCGGACGATGAGGTATCCGCTCGAGCAGCAGCAGTTCACACTGAACCTCGAGCTGCAGGAAGGAATCCCGCTGGCCGACGTCGATCGCGACGCGATCGAGCAGGCGATCCTGAACCTCCTGGCCAACGCCATGAAGTACTCGGCGGCCAGCCGCGTCATCGCCCTCCGGCTCAGGCAGGTAGGTCGCCAGGCGGTGATCGAAGTGGCGGACCGCGGAGTCGGGATCGCTCCGGATGAGCAGCGCAAGATCTTCGAGCAGTTCTACCGGGTGCCCTCGAAGGACAACGATGGCATTCCGGGGACCGGACTGGGCTTGACGCTGGTGCGGCACATCGCGGAAGGCAACGGTGGGCACGTGACGGTGGAGAGCATTCCCGGGCAGGGTAGCACTTTCGCCATTCATCTTCCGCTGGACTGACAACGCATGATCCGCGTGCTGATCGTCGAAGACGACCCCGCGATCCTCCGGGGTCTCAAGGACAACCTCCTGGCCGAGTCGTACGAAGTGCTGACCGCGCCCGATGGTGAGGTCGGATACCGCCTGATCCGCGAGCAGAAGCCGGACCTCGTGATCCTCGATCTCATGCTGCCCCGCCTGAGCGGGTACGAGGTGTGTCGCAAGCTGCGCCATGAAGGCGATACCACCCCGATCCTCATGCTCACCGCTCGGGGCGAGGAGGCCGATCGCGTGCTCGGACTCGATCTCGGCGCTGACGACTACGTCACCAAGCCGTTTTCCGTGCGCGAGCTGCTGGCGCGCGTGCGGGCAATCGTGCGCCGGGTCAGCCCGCCCAGGCCACTGCCCAATGAAATCCGGTTCGAAGGAGTGGGCGTGGATTTCCTGCGTTACGAAGCCCGGAAGGGTGACCAGCGCATCGAGATGACGCGGAAGGAATTCGGCGTGCTCCAGTACCTCGTGGCACGGTCCGGTGAGGTGGTCCGCCGCGATGA
>VEPF01000359.1 GCA_012027055.1 Gemmatimonadota bacterium
GATGGGAAGGGGGCGCGGTGTGGCGACGACGGCGGGCGTCGCGCTGCTGGCGCTCCTCGCGGCCTGCGCGGGCGCCGGTAGCCCGCGTGGGCCGGACCGCGACTACGAGAGCATCCGCGGTGTGTACGCCTTTCGGGGTTTGATCTCGAATCAGACGGTGAACGGCCTCGTGGAACTCGGGGATGCCGTGGTGGTGACCAGCAACCTGGGGCAATGCCGGACGCCGATCGCCGCCGTCCGCATCATGCGCGCGCAGGGCGGCGGCATGCGCCGCCTGGGCATCAGCTGCGACCTCAACCTCACCCTGCGCTGGAACCTCGACGGCACGGTCGTCTCGCCGGCACAGGCCAGCATCCCGAATAGCGAAGAGCGGGTGACGCGCGGCCCGTGCGTCCGCTGGGGTAGCGCGCAGCCCGGCCAGCAGCCGCCCTGCCTGGACTACGAGCGCAAGGTGGAAACCATCACCCGCTGGCTGAGCGGCGAGCTGCAGGTCACGAAGCAGTAGCAGCCCGGCCGCAGCCAGTCGGGCGCGCCCCCCGGACGTGCGTGTACGGCAACTCCGGCCGCCTGTACGGCGCATGCCTACACGAAAATCCGCCAGCCGCTGACAGCCGGGATGTCCCCGCACCCGCATCTTTTCCGCGCTCGATACGGACGGCTGGTGTCCCGCCACTGAAGCCGGTGAGAACGGACACCATGATGGTATAGATCGAGGCAACGGCCGGTGCGTGATGACGCGCTCCGGCCGCTTGCGTTCCGGTGCGCCCAGGCGCAGCCGCCCGGAGGCGGCGCGCCCCGATCCTGCAGCGCGCAGCCGCCATGATGCGGGCCCTCCCCTACACCCCTCGGGGATGCCGTCCTACAGCGCCGCCCGCGCCCGCCCACGACATTCACCCCCATCGAGGGCGAGTTCTCGAACCGGATGGATTCCATGAGCACCACCGTCGAACCGCAGGCGACGTCCGCGCCGAACGTGCTGCGCGCGCCCCTGCTTTCCGGCAACGAGGCGATCGCCCGCGGCGCGTGGGAAGCGGGCGTCGCGGTGGGGGCGGGCTACCCCGGCACGCCCAGCACGGAGATCCTGGAGGCGCTGGCGCGGCTCGAGGGTGTGAACTGCGAGTGGGCGCCGAACGAGAAGGTGGCGCTGGAAGTGGCGATCGGCGCGGCGATCGCGGGGTCGCGGGCCATCGCGACCATGAAGCACGTGGGCCTCAACGTCGCGGCGGACCCGCTATTCTCGGTGGCGTACATGGGCGTGAACGGCGGCCTGGTGGTGGTATCCGCCGACGATCCGGGCATGCACTCGTCGCAGAATGAGCAGGACAACCGGCTGTACGCGCGCGCGGCGCGCATCCCGCTGCTGGAGCCTAGCACGCCGGCGGAAGCACGCACGTTCACGACGCGCGCGTTCGAGCTCTCCGAGCGCTGCGATGCGCCCGTGCTGCTGCGCACCACCACGCGTCTCTCGCACGGCAAGGCGCTGGTCCCGCTCGGCCCGCGCACCGAAGCCCCCCGCCGCCCGTACCGCCGGGACATCCGCAAGAACGTGGTGCTGCCCGCGCACGGTCGCGTGCTGCACCAGGCCATCGAGAGCCGGCGCATCCCGCTGCTGGAGGCGGAAGCCGAGCAGTGGGTGGAGTGGCGTGATGGGGAAGGCGACGTCGCCTTCATCACTTCCGGCGTGCCGTACCTCTACGTGCGCGAAGCGTTCCCGCACGCGCCAGTGCTGAAGCTGGGCATGACGCACCCGCTGCCCAAGCAGGCGATCCGTGATTTCGCCGCGCAGTACCCGCAGCTCATGGTGATCGAGGAGCTGGAGCCGTACCTGGACGAGCAGGTGCGCGCGCTCGGGATCACGCCGCTGGCGAGTAACCTGCCGCGCGTGGGCGAGCTGAACGTGCCGCTGGTGCGCAAGGCCGTGCAGGCGCACGCGCCGCCGGCAGCCGGCGGCGCGCCTGCCGAAGCTCCGCCGCAGGCGACGTCAGCCGTCAAGCCGCTCCCGGCGCTCCCCGTGCGTCCGCCCGCGCTGTGCGCCGGCTGCTCGCATCGCGGGGCGTTCCACGCGCTGGGGCGCGTGGGCGCGATCGTGAACGGCGACATCGGCTGTTACACCCTGGGCGCGTCGGCGCCGCTCGATGCGATCGACACGTGCGTGTGCATGGGCGCGTCGATCGGCATGGCGCACGGCATGAAGAAGGTGCTGCCTCCCGAGGAGGCGGAGCGGGTGGTCGCGGTGATCGGCGACTCGACGTTCTTCCACTCTGGTGTCACCGGGCTCATGGACGTGGTCTACAACCACGGTTCGGGCACGGTGATCGTGCTGGACAACCGCACGACCGCGATGACGGGGCACCAGGGTCACCCGGGCACTGGTCACGATCTCAAGGGTCTCGATGCGCCGCGCGTGGATATCGCGGCGATCGCGCGGGCGGTGGGCGTGGAGGATGTGCGGGACCTGCCGGCGTACAGCCTGACGGAAGCGGCGAGAACCATCGACAGCGCCATGAAGTCGCACCACCCGACGGTGCTGATCGCCAACGCGCCCTGCGTGCTGGCGGAGCGGGTGGATTTCGGGCCGGCCGTGACGGTGGACATCGCGAAGTGCACGGAGTGCGGCGCGTGCCTGCGCCTGGGCTGCCCGGCCATCCAGTTGGACGAAGGGAGCCGCGGCCGGCCGTTCATCGATCCGCTGCTGTGCAACGGCTGCACGCACTGCCAGCAGGTGTGCGCCGATTGCAACGCGGGCATCGATGTGCCGTACATGCTGGAGCTGATGGCGCAGGAGCGCTATCGCGAAGCGTTCGACCTGGTGCTGCGCGCCAATCCCTTCCCCGCCATTGCCGGGCGGATCTGCCCGCACCCCTGCGATCACGACGTGAACGCGCTCGGCTGGGAGCAACAGCGGGATTACGCGGAGCGCTACCCCAACCTGGTCGTCGATTTCCGCTCGCCCGAGGAGCCGCACCGGCTGTCCGTGCGGCTGGTCGAGCGTTTCCTCGGCGACTGGGGCACACAGAACGTGAGCGGCGAAGAGTACGCGCCCGCTGAGCCTCGCCCCGCGCGCGTCGCCATCGTCGGCAGCGGGCCGGCCGGCCTCTCGGCAGCGTGGTACCAGCGGCGCCGCGGCATCGGCGTCATCATCTACGACGAGCACGATGAGCCGGGCGGCATGCTGCGCCACGGCATCCCGCCCTTCCGCCTGCCGCGCGCCACGCTCGATGCCGAGCTGCAACGGCTCACGGATGCGGGCGTGGTCTTCCAGGGCGGCGTGCGGCTCGGCCGCGAGCTCACCTTCGATGCGCTGCGCTCGGAGCACGCTGCGGTGGTACTGGCGTTCGGGGCCTGGCGCGGCCAGGGCATGAAGCTCGAGGGCCGGGAGCAGGCGGCCGAGGGCGTCGCCTCCGGTCTCGACTTCCTGCAGCGCTTCAACCACGGGGAGACCGCGGGCATCGGCAAGCAGGTCGCGGTGATCGGTGGCGGCAATACCGCCATGGACTGCGCCCGCGCCGCGCACCGCGCCGGCGCCCAGGTCACGGTCTACTACCGGCGCAGCGAGGCCGAGATGCCCGCCATCCCCGACGAGGTCACCGAGGCGCGCGCGGAAGGCGTGGTCATCGAGCCGCTGGTCGCGCCGGTGCGCGTGCTCACGCGTGCAGGGCGCGTGGTCGGCCTGGAGCTGATCCGGAATCAGCTGGGCGCGCCCGACGCGAGCGGCCGGCGCGCGCCCGTGCCCATCCCCGGCAGTGAGTTCACGGTCGAGGCGGACACGGTCATGCTGGCGGTCGGCGAGTCACCGGACCTCACTCCGCTCGACCACAGCGAGGTCGCGCACGAGAGCCGGATCGGCGTGCGCTTCACGGGCGCCACCGGCACGGCCGGCGTGTTCGCCTGCGGTGATGCGGCATTCGGGCACGGCACGGTTACGCAGGCGGTGGCCACAGGCCGGAAGACGGCCGACGCGGTGGCCGCCTACCTGGCGTCGCAAGGGCGGTGAAAGGCGCTCGCGGCCACAGGCCGCGCGCAGGTTGTTCCATGCAAGCTCCGGAGCGCAGACGATGAGCATCACCAACATCGTGCTCGCCGGCGTGGGTGGGCAGGGGTCCGTGCTCGCCACGCAGGTGCTGGCTCGTGCGCTCGCGAACGCGGGCAAGCAGGTGGTCACCTCCGAGGTGCACGGCATGTCGCAGCGCGGCGGGACCGTGATCACCACCATCCGCTTCGGTGACGAGACCTGGTCTCCGGTGATCCCGGCGGGCGAGGCGGACTACCTGGTGGCGTTCGAGGAGCTGGAGGCGGCGAGGCACCTGGAGTACCTGCGGCCGGACGGCGTTGCCATCACCAGCGACCAGCGCATCCAGCCGAACGCGGAAGCGCTCAAGCGCTCGCCCTATCCGGAAGACGTGCAGGCGCTGGCGGCGGGCCGCTGCCGCGAGCTGCTGGAGGTGCCCGCGCTGGCCATCGCGCAGGAGCTGGGCAACGCGAAGCTGGCCGGCACCGTGGTGCTGGGTGCGCTCGCGCTCTACCTGGACATCCCCGAGGACGCCTGGCTCGCCGCCATCAGCGAGACAGTGCCGCCGAAGACGGTGGCGAAGAACGGCGAGGCGTTCCGGCGGGGGTTGGAGTGGCGCCGGGCGAGGCAGGGGGCGGTCCCGGCCGTGTGACGCGGTCTGCGCGCCGCGCAACGCGGGCGCCTGGCTACAGCGGTATGCGCGGGCCGATGCTGGCGGAGAACAGCGTCGCGCCGTTCGCCAGGAATCGGAGGCCGGCGAGGACGCGCATGCCGGGGCGGCGGCGGGTGCCGCGGAAGTCGGTGCCGATCTCGATCCCCGCGCCGGCCGTGAATCCCGGATCCGGGTCGAGCTGCGCGGCCGTTCCCTGCCAGTAGTACGCGCCCGCGGCCGCGCCGATCACGAGCGTGTTGCCTCGCCGGCCGCCGAGCGGGTGCCGCCCGCGCGCTGCCCCGGTCAGTCCCGCGCCGTCTTCCGGGCTTTCAC
>VEPF01000160.1 GCA_012027055.1 Gemmatimonadota bacterium
TCTTTCCCGCCGCGTTGCCGGTGTCGTTGAAGCGGCCCTCGTCCCTGGTGGTGAACCTCGGCTGGACCAGCCCCACCTTCTGGTACATGCTGCCGCCGACCAGTGGCCCGGTGTGACAGGTGGTGCAGCCCGCGGCGGCGAACTCCTTGAATCCGGCCTTCTCCTCGGCTGTGATCGCGTCCGGGTTGCCGGCCAGGAACTCATCCCAGCGCGCCTTCAGCAGCAGGCCGCGCTCGAACGCGCCGATGGCCTTGCCGAAGTTCTCGAACGTGACCGGGTCCTGGTCCGCCGGGAAGGCCGCGTGGAACGCGTCCTGGTAGGCCGGCATGGACTTCAGGACCTTGATCACGGCATCGGCATTCGCCATGCCCATCTCCGCCGGGTTGAGCACGGGCCCGAGCGCCTGGGCCTCGACGTCGGGCGCCCGCCCGTCCCAGAACTGGGCGATCTGCAGGGCCGCGTTGTACGGCGTGGGCTCGTTGCGCCCGCCGACCTCGGCATCGTGGCCAATCCCGGTCGGGCGATGGCTGGTGCCATAGTCGTGCAGCGGGTGGCAGACGTAGCACGAAACGGCGCCCCCCTGCGAGAAGCGGGTGTCGTAGTAGAGCATCCGGCCGAGGGTGACCTTCTCGGGTGTGGACGGGTTGGTCGCGGACGGCATCGAGTCGGGCAACGGCTGGTAGTTGGCCCACACGGCATCGTCCACTCCCTCGATGGCCGGCGGCACGGCGGCCTGCTCCTGGGCGCACGCCGGGAGCAGGAGCAGCAGAGCGATTAGCGATCGGCTGTTCATGGTGGGCTCATGGTTGGCTGTGAAGTGGTGGTCGCGACACCCGGCGGCCGCCGGGTCACCTCCATCATGCACCCTTGCCTTCGGGGGATGGCGACGCAACGGCGCGGGTGCGCGGTTTGGGCCGAGCCGGGCACCCGCCGATCGGCCGTCCCGCCCGTCATATTCCCGCGGCCGTCATGCCGGCCGCCGCGACAACGTTTCGGCCTGGCACACGATCTAATCAGCAACTCTGTCCGGAGATCTTCATGAGATTGGCGTTGGCACTCTTCGCGCTCCTCGGATGGCCCGCGGGTCTGTTGGGCCAGGCTACCCAGCAAGCGCCCGTCAAAGACTACACCCCGCTCTATATCAAGCGGGAAGTGATGATCCCCATGCGGGACGGGGCGCGCCTGTTCACGGCCATCTACGCGCCGAAGGACAGCAGCACCCGGCACCCGATCCTGATGACGCGGACGCCGTACAGCAGCAGCCCGTACGGCCAGGACCTGTTCCCGGGGTTCTTCCGCAACCCGACCATCCCGGGGGTCCGGACCTATCTGCGGAACGGGTACATCTTCGTCTTCCAGGACGTGCGGGGCCGGTACCTGTCGGAGGGTCAGTTCGTGGACGTGCGGCCGTACCTCGCGGACAAGCGGGGCAAGCAGGACATCGACGAGGCCAGCGACACGTACGACACGGCGGAGTGGCTGATCCGCAACGTACCCGGGAACAATGGCCGGATCGGAGTGCGCGGGACGTCGTACCCGGGCTTCTATTCCGCGATGGCTGCGATCTCCGGGCACCCCGCGATCAAGGCCGTCTCCCCGCAGGCGCCGGTGACGGAGTGGATGGGCGGCGATGACTTCCTGCACGGCGGGGCGCTGCTGCTGCCGCACGCGTTCGACTTCTTCTACGCCCGCGGTTTCGGCCGGGCCCGTCCGCAGCCCACGACGGCGTTCGTGGCGTCCGTCGAACACGGGACGCCGGACGGCTACCAGTTCTTCCTCGAGCGGCTGGGCGCGCTGTCCAACGCGAACCCGCGGTTCCTGCACGACAGCATCGCGTTCTGGAACCAGCTGGCGCAGCACCCGACCTGGGACGCGTTCTGGCAAGTGCGGAGCGCCCGGCCGTGGCTCAAGGACCTGAAGCCCGCCCTGCTGTGGGTGGGCGGCTGGTTCGACACCGAGAACCTGTGGGGCGCGCTGAACGCGTACGCGGCCGCCGAGCGGCAGAGTCCCGGCACGTCCAACCGGCTGGTCATGGGCCCGTGGTCGCACGGGCAGTGGAACGGGGTGCGCGGGGACTCGCTGGGCGCGCTGGACTGGGGCTCGCTGACTGCGGTGTTCTACAACGACAGCATCGAGGCGCCGTTCTTCAACTACCACCTGCTCGACGGCCAGCCTGCGCCCCGGCCGTACGAGGCTGCGGTGTTCGAGACCGGCCCGAACCGCTGGCACTTCCTGGACGCCTGGCCACCGCGCGGCACCGTGCCCACGCCCGTGTACCTGCGCGCGGGCGGCGCGCTCGCGCTCGAGCCGCCGGCCGAGCCGGCTGGCACGTTCGACCGGTACGTGAGCGATCCGGCGAAGCCGATCCCGTACACGGCCGAGTACCGCCACTGGTACGACCCTGGCTTCATGGTGGAGGACCAGCGCTTCGCGGCGCGGCGGCCGGACGTGCTGGTCTACCGGACGGAACCGCTCGCCGAGGGGCTGACGGTGGCGGGCCCGGTCGATGTGGACTTCGTGGTGGCCACATCGGGCACGGACGCGGACTTCATCGTGAAGGTGATCGACGTGTTCCCGGACAGCGGCACCGGCGGGTCGCCGGCCGCGCGCGCGAAACTGGGCGACTACCAGATGCTGGTCCGCGGCGATGTCCTGCGCGGCAAGTTCCGGAATTCCATGAGCAACCCTGAGCCGTTCACGCCGGATCAGCCCACGCCGCTGCGGTTCCGGCTGAACGACGTGTTCCACACCTTCCAGGCGGGGCACCGGCTGATGGTGCAGGTGCAGAGCACGTGGTTCCCGATGATCGACCGGAACCCGGGCAAGTTCATGGACATCTGGCAGGCGAAGGACGCGGACTTCCAGCCCACCACCCAGCGCGTGTACCGGTCGGCGAGCCAGCCCTCCCGCCTGCTGCTGCCGGTGCTGCGGTGATGCGCGGGCGGGCCCGGCCAGCCGGGCCCGCCCTGCTACCCCGGCTGCTCCACCGGCTCCGGCTTCGGGACGCGGCACCGGGCTGTCCGGCGCAGTCCGCGCGCCCCGGCCGGTGCCCCCGCCGGGCGGGCCGGTTAGCTTGCGGAGATCGATGCTCAGGCGACGACCCGCACCCCCGACCACCATGCCACGCAGCAACGTACGCGTCCGCCGCGGCCTCCTCGCGCCGGCCGCCGCTCTCGTGATCGCCGCGCTCGCCGCGGCCCCGCAAGCCGCCCGGGCGCAGACCAGGGCCGCACCGGTCTTCGTGGACGGCCAGGCCCAGGTCGTGCCCGCGTTCGCGGACACGGCCGCCTGGATCCGGCAGCAGCTCTGGGTGGAGACCGAGTTCGACACCGACGGGGACGGCCGCAAGGACCGGGTGCACGTGGACGTGACGCGGCCCGGTCCCACCGAGACCGAGGGGCTGAAGGTGCCCGTGATCTACGAGACCAGCCCGTACTACTCCGGCACGTCGGGCAGCAACCCCGCCTGGTTCTGGAACGTGCGCCAGGAAGTGGGCGCGCCGCCGCCGGTACGGGGCGCGGCGCCGGAGATCCCCTACCGCACGGATCGTCCGTTCATCTCCGGCTCGCTGATCCGGGAATGGGTGCCACGCGGCTTCGCGGTGGTGCACTCGGAATCGCCGGGCACCGGGCGCTCGCAGGGCTGCCCCACGGTGGGCGGGCCCAACGAGTCGCTGGCGCCCAGGGCGGTGATCGACTGGCTGAACGGCCGCGCGAAGGGCTACACGCAGCCCGTGGGCGGCGAGGAAGTGAAGGCGAAGTGGGCGACGGGCAAGGTGGGCATGACCGGCACGTCGTACAACGGCACCCTCCCGCTCGCGGCCGCGACCACGGGCGTGAAGGGCCTGGAGGCCATCATCCCGGTCTCGCCGAACACGTCCTACTACCAGTACTACCG
Organism: Gemmatimonadota bacterium; assembly: GCA_012027055.1. Classification (GTDB taxonomy): domain Bacteria; phylum Gemmatimonadota; class Gemmatimonadetes; order Longimicrobiales; family RSA9; genus VEPF01. The sequence goes on from VEPF01000160.1 coordinate 3,898, forward strand.
GGCGAACGGCCTGGTGCGCTCGCCGGGCGGGTACCTGGGCGAGGACATGGACGTGCTGTTCGACTTCATCAGCAGCGGCGACACCGCGACGCGCGCGTACTGCCGGGCCACGGTGCGCGATGGTGACATGCTCAAGCGGCACGACCGCGCTTCCGGTGACTTTAACGACTTCTGGGCCGGCCGCGACTACTGGCGGCAGCTGCAGAACGTGAAGGCCGCGGTGCTGCTGGCGCATGGCTTCAACGACTGGAACGTCATGCCGCTGCACAGCGTGCACGTATACGAGGCGCTCAGGGCGCAGGGCACGCCGGTGCAGATCTACCTGCACCAGGGCGGTCACGGCGGCCCGCCGCCGCCGGTGCTGATGAACCGCTGGTTCACCCGCTACCTGTACGGCGTCCAGAACGGCGTCGAGCAGGATGCGCGCGCGTGGATCGTGCGGGAAGGCGCGGACCGCCTCCAGCCGACGTCGTATCCGGACTACCCGCATCCCGAGGCCGCGCCCGTGACGCTCCGCCCCCAGCCCGGCGGCCTGGGGATGGGCGTCCTGGGACTGGGCCCGGCGGCGGCGGACGTGAAGGAGACGCTCATGGACAACGTCTCCTTCACCGGCAGCATCCTGGCGCAGGCGGAGTGGAGCACGCACCGGCTGCTGTATGCCACGCCCGAGCTGAAGGAGCCGGTGCACATTTCGGGCACGCCGCGCGTCACCATCCGGCTGGCCGCCACCAAGCCAGCGGCGAACCTCTCCGTGTGGCTGGTGGCGCTGCCGTTCGAGCAGGCGCAGCAGCGGCCGGGCCAGGCGCAGGCCCCGGTCCAGGCCGCGTTCAACGTGATCACGCGGGGCTGGGCGGACCCGCGGAACCACGACGGGCTGGTGGTGGGGCAGCCGCTGGTGCCCGGGCAGTTCTACGACGTGAGCTTCGCGCTGGAGCCGGACGACCAGGTGATCCCGGCGGGCAAGCGCATCGCGCTCATGATCTTCTCCAGCGACCGGGAGTACACGCTCTGGCCCCAGCCCGGCACCGAGCTGACCGTAGCGCTGGGCGGAACGTCGCTGGTGCTGCCGGTGGTGGGCGGCGA
>VEPF01000411.1 GCA_012027055.1 Gemmatimonadota bacterium
TCCGCTCCTGCAGGAACGCCGGGGTGAGCCGGGCGGCCCAGGCCGAGAGCACCGTGATCGTCCCCGTCACCAGCAGCAGCCCCACCACCACCAGCACCGCCCCGGAGACTTTCTCGGCCACCGGGATGAACCGGCGGAGGCGTCGCGACGCGTTCAGGAAGGCCCCCGTGGCCAGCGCCGCCAGCAGGAACGGCAGCGCCAGCCCGGCCGCGTAGCCGCCCAGCAGGAGCATGCCCGACGCCATCGTCGCCCGCGCCGATGCGTATGTGAGCAGCGCGCCCAGCACCGGCCCCAGGCACGGGGTCCAGCCCGCCCCGAACGCGATCCCGGCAATGGCCGCGCTTGCATAGCCGGTCGGCGATTCGTTCAGCTGGAACCGCCGTTCCCGCATCAGCGCCGAGAAGCGGAAGACCCCCAGCAGGTGCAGCCCGAAGATCAGGATCAGCACGCCGCCGATCCGCGAGATCCAGTCCTGGTAGCGGAGCAGCACCTGCCCGATTAACGTTGCCGACGCGCCCATCAACAGGAAGATCAGCGAGAAGCCGGCCACGAAGAACAGCGCCGGCACCACCGCGGCACGGCGATCCGTACCCTCGCGCAGATCATCGAGCGACATGCCGGTGATGAAGCCGAGGTAGCCTGGCACGATGGGCAGCACGCACGGCGACAGGAACGAGAGCAACCCCGCCCCGAAGGCAACCGCAAAGGATACCGAACCGTCCATGTCGTCGTCTCCAGGGTGGAAGCGGCTGCGTCACGCGCTCTACGACTATTATTACCGAGCGAAGTACTTTCCGTTCGCCGCCGAACGCCGCGCTCGCCGTGAAGAGCTCGAGCGCGGCTTCATTGTCCTGCAGATCGACGCTCTTTCCTACGACGACCTGCAACGAGCCCTCGACCGCGGCTACGCTCCCAACCTCCGCCGGCTGATCGAGCGCCACGGCTGGGAGCTGCGGCGCTTCCCGGCCGGGCTGCCGGCCGCAACGCCCGCGGCCCAGGCGGCGATCTTCTTCGGGACCAGGGAGGACATCCCCGCCTTCCGCTTCTACGAGAAGCGCGAGCGGCGGGTGATCATTGGCTCCCGGCCCGCGGATGTCCAGCACATCCGCGACCGATTGCCGGCGGCCGGAATCCTCGAGGGCGGCGCCGGCTACGTCAACATCTACGATGGCGGCGCGGCCCGGGCCGTGTTCACGCTGGCCGCGCGCCAACCTCAACCCTTCCTGCAGAAGATGGGGGGCGGGCGCCTGGGTCTGCTGCTCCTGCTCCATCCGGTGCGTACCCTGCGCATGGTGCTGGCCAGCGGCTGGGAGTATCTGCGCGAGGAGGTGGTGCGGCTGTGGGGCCAGGTCAAGGGGCAGTACACGTACTACTGGTGGTACATCCCCCTGATGCACATCGCCACCAACGTGATCCTGCGCGAGCTGCAGACCATGGCCGTGCTGCTCGACATCTACACCGGCGTGCCGAGCATCTACACCACCTACAACATCTACGACGAGTTCGCGCACCACTTCGGCCCCGGTTCTCGCACCGCCTACAGCGCCATCCGCGCCTTCGACCGCCGCGTCGACGAGATCCGGCGCATGCTGCGCCGCGTGCCCGGTCGCCCCTACGACCTCTACATCCTGAGCGACCACGGCCAGACCGCGTCCGTCCCCTACCGCGTGAAGTTCGGTGAGACGCTCGGCGATACCATCGTCGCCGCCGCGAGTCACGGCGTGCTGGTGATGGCCGGCACCGGCGACTACGCGCCCGAACACCAGGACATCATGGACTTCCTGGTACAGGAGCTCGAACAGGTCTCGGCGGAATCGAGCCTGCCGACACGCCGGGCCGGGAACCGGCTCGGCCGCTGGCTGCGCCGTCACTACCAGCTCTTTCCGCTCGTGGCCGAGGTGGTCCGCCAGTCCCGGGAAACCCAGCTGGTGGTCACCTACTCCTCATCGCTGGCGCACGTCTACTGGACGGAGCCGACGGAGCCCCTCGCTTTCGATGCCATCCGCGAGGACGCTGACCGGCGCGCCCTCTACTACTTCCTCGTGGCGCACGCCGGCATCGGCTGCGTGATCACACGGATGCTCGACGGGGCGCACGTTGAGAGCCTGCGGGGGCGGGCGCTGATCACGCCCGCGGGCGAGCTGGAGGTGCTCAGCGGTGCGGATCCGTTGCAGGACTACGCCCGGACCGCGAGCGAGCGGCGGGCGGTCGCGCAGCTCGCCCGCATGCGCAACGCAGGCGACCTGATCCTGTTCGGGAAGTACGATCCGGTGAAGGACTCGTGCATCTGCTTCGATGACCAGATCGGCGCGCACGGCGCGCTGGGTGGACGGCAGGGCTATCCGTTCATCATGGCCCCGCGCGGACTCATCCCCGAGGGCTTCCCGATCGACGATCCGCTCGACCTGCACCAGCTCTTCCGGCGCTACTGCGCGGCGCCCGCGGCGCCGGTGCAGCCCTCGCAATCGGAGCGGCCGGCCGGCACCTGAGGGGCATGTTCACGGTACGATCTCCAGCAAACCCTCTCGCGCCGCACTCTCGCCGGTGCCCAGCCGCGTGACCCGCACGCGCACCCGGTAGACTCCCGGACTCAGGTACTCCGTGCCGATCATCCGCGCCTGCTGCAGCCCGTATTGCTCGTGCGGCACGCCCGCGGTCTCGACGAACTCCATGCTCACTACGTTGCGCCGGCCCGCTACGAACGCGCGCAGATTCTCCCCCGGTCCGGCCCGTTCGGGCGCCGCCCGGATTTCCGTTCGATACCGCTCCCCCTCCCCTACTCCGTAGAGCTCGTAGAACAGGTGCACCGGTTCTCCCGCCCGGTACACCCGCCCCGGCGCGGGTGACAAGACCACCTCGCCGCGCCGCCACGTGCCCCGCACATCCGTGGGGGCAAGTACGACGTCGCTCAGCCGCGGCCCGGAACCGTCGAATTCCGGTACCGTCAGCTCTCCCCCCACGATCGCACCGGCCTGCTCGCCGGTCGAGTCTGTGAGCGCAATGCGATAGCGCACACGTTGCCGCAGTGAGGTGTTGAGCATGGCGTGCAGCAGGGTGAGACCGCGCGGCGCGGCGGGCGCGAGCAGATCGGTCGGGAGCTGACTCCGCTCGATGCGGTCGCTCCGCGCCACGGCGCGCGTCGAGTCCTGCACCAGTATCAGCGACAAACGGGTGGTCAGGACTCCGGAAGCATCCGCCAGCTCGCGGGCCGCGTTCGTCGGCAGCGAGACGGCCGCCACGAGCTGGGTCGAGTCATCCGGGCCCCGGAAGGCGTAGGTCGCGGCCACGAACGCGAGGCGCCGCGTGAATGGGGGCTCGTAGCTGTCACCCGCGGCGAGCTGGTGCAACGTGCGCTCCGTCAACCGGCGGGCAAGCTGCCCGTCACCGCCGGGCATGCAAACTACGCGCATGTCACCCGGCAACTCGGTGCGCACCAGCGCGTCGCCAGCGTGCTCCGCAGCGTCGGGCGGAACCAGCGCGTCGAGCAGGCGGCCGGCGGCCCGCCGGCTCTTCACAAGCTGCGCCACCCCGAACTGGCAGTGCCGCAGCAGCGCGAGCCGCTGGGGATCGCCATGCCGCATCAGCATCAGGCCCGGCGCCGTCAATCCGAAACGACGCGGATCCACGCCCAGGGCTATCGCGCTCAGCTCGGCACCGTCGCTCATGGGCGACTCCGGCCGGAAGCTCAGCCGCGCCTGCTGCAGCCGCCGGTAGTGCTCGCCCAGCCGCTGCTCGAGCGTGACCCCGGCGCGCGCGGCGCGGTGCTCCCAGAACCGCCGCAGCCACTCCCCCCGCTCTGCGAGGCCGGCCGTCGCCCACGCGGCCCGCTCCCCATCACCCACGATCGCGCCGATGGCCCGGAAGTACTCGCGCGCACCCTCGCCCGTCAGGTGCCGGACGCCCTCGAAGTAGCGCGCCACGCCCGCGCTTCGCGTGGAGGGGTCCTGCAGGAGCGCGAACGCGGCCGTGTGCTGGCTCAGCGAGACGTCGGCGCCGTAGGACCGCGCCCGGTCGCTCAGTAGCAGCGCGCGCTCCGTCTCGTTCCGGTCGAGCGCCGCGCGCGCTTCCCAGAGCAGGCCCGTGCCCGTCGCCGGCGTGCGACCCAATGCCGCGCTCGCCTCTCGCGCAAGCGCACTGTCACCTCGTTCGACTGCGAGCTGCAGCAGTTCGAGCGCGGCGGCGCCCAGCTGCGAGTCCAGCGCGAGCGCGCGCCGCAGGGCGCGCACTCCCTGGGCATAGGCGAGACTGTGAGGTGAGATGAAGTACTCGTCCGGGTCGCTGAAGGCACGCACTCGCGCATCCGGGCCGCGGACCAGCATGGCCCCGAGCGCGAACTGCCGAAAGGCGTCACCGGGCGCCCTGGCGGCAGCGCGTTGCAGCAATTCCCGCCCGCGATAGGCGTCCGCCCGGTCGTGGCTGAACGCGTAGCGTCGCGCGCAGCGCATCCCCTCCGCCAGCTCCGGGTCCAGTTCCCGCGCCGGCACCAGCCCGTTCACTTCGGCCGTGCTGCCCGCCCGTTCCAGCTCTTGCCAGAAGCCGGCCGCCGGTACCTGCCCGCTCGCCGGCCCCGCCAGGGTGCCCGTGGCCAGCAGGATCAACGGCAGGCACGACCTGATCCGCAACCGACCCTCCTTGCCGCCGCCTGGCCGGCTGGTCTCGCCCCGCTCTCAGCCGTTGCGGAAGCGGTACCCGATCAGCTTGTAGACCAACTTGGCCACCAGGAAATCGGGGGCGTGCATGCCCGGGATCGGCGCCAGCTCCACAACATCCGCGGCATGCACCGTCCGCTCCCGGAATACCCGCCGCAACAGCTTCAGCACCTGGTACCACTGCAACCCGCCCGGCTCCGGCGTCCCGGTCGCGGGCACCAGCGCGGGAGCGAACGCGTCCACGTCGAAGCTGAGATAGACGTCGTCGCCCAGCACCTGCATGACCTGCTCCTGCCACTCATCCCCTGCGTGGATGTCATCCGCCAGGAAGACGTGCAGGTGGTTCGAGGCGCGCACCAGCGTCATCTCCGCCGACGTGAGCGCCCGGATCCCGACCGCGACGATGTTCACGCGCTCCTGCACCTGGTACATGACCGAGGCGTGCGAGTAGCGCGATCCCTCGTATTCCGGCCGCAGATCGGTGTGCGCGTCGAACTGCAGCACCGTCTGGCGCCGGCCAGCCTGCGCCAGCCGGTCCGCCCACGCCAGGATGGGCGCGCTGCTCAGCGAATGCTCGCCTCCGAGCGCAATCACGAACTTGCCCGGGCTCGCGTCCAGCACCGCGTCGTAGGCGCGCCGCAAGTCCGCCAGCGCGTGCTCGCCGCCCGCTCCGCTCAGCGCCAGTGCCGGCAGCGTGGCGATGCCTACCTCCGCAGGCTCGCAGTCGAGTTCCTGGTCATACAGCTCCAGGTAGCGCGATGCATCGACGATCGCGGCCGGACCGGCGCCCGTGCCACCCCCGTAGCTGACCGTCGCTTCGTACGGCACCGGCAGGATCACTGCCGCGGCCGCAGCGAATTCGCTGCCCCGCTCGTCCAGCCCCAGGAAGACGTGCGGCAGCTCCCACTCCAGGCCCCGCAGCCCTGCAGGCACGCCCTTCTCGGCCATCCCCCCTCGCAATGAAACGGGGACCCCGCCGGAGTCCCCTCGAAATCGCCGAAGCCTGGCCGATCCTAGACCGTCTCGATCGGACAGGACAAGCCCTCCCACCGCAGCTCCGCACCCGCCGCCCGGCAGTCCGCGCACAGTCCGTAGATCTGCAGCCGGTAGCGCGCGGGCAGGAAACCCTGCTGCCGCGCTGCTTCATCCTGCACCCGGTGCAGCTCCGTGCTGTGCATGTCCACTACCTTGCCACACTCCGTGCAGATCAGGTGCTCCCGCACCGGCTTCTGCCCGAACAGATGCTCGTACCGCTTGAAACCCTCCCCGAAATCGTGCTCCTCCACCAGCCCGCTCCGTACCAAAGTCTCCAGCGTCCGGTAGATCGTCGCCTTCCCGATCCGCTCCCCCCGTTCCCGCAGCTTCTTCTCGATGTCTTCCACCGACAGATGCTCCGGAGAATTGAACACGACCTCCGCGATCGCCTCCCGCTGCTGCGTCACGGGCAAGCCCTGCTCGCGCAGATACCGACGGAAGAGGTGGACGAAACTCATGGTCACTCCGGGCGGGCCGGCTGCGTCGTGCCCGCTCCCGCGGCGGGCCTGGATCGGGACGCCTCCTGACAACGACTATTGATAGTCGATCTCATTCTCATCGTCAATCGCCCCGCTCCCCGCTGCCTCCACGCCCGATACCTCCGCCTCGTCCGCGGCCACGCTCAGGTTCGGGACATCGGCCGCCGGAACGGCGCGTGGTCCGCCCAGTCCCTCGACCAGCTGCCACCAGCGCTCGGCAGCTCGTTCGATGAGTTCGGTACGAGGCGGCTGCTCGCCCTCTTCGTCCATGCGCTGGAGCACGCCGCTGACGATGCGCGTCACCGCGGTGGCGGGGGCGGTGCCATGCTCCTCGAGGTGCTCGCTGACGGTGGCCGTCCCCCGGCGATCCCGGGTGACGGTATAGCGCGCGGTAATGACGCGGCGTTGTTCCGGTTGCGGCGTGAAGGCCGCGACCAGGAAGACGGTGCTCTCGCCCGCGGCGATGCGGCGGGTGGGGAACAGCCAGATCTCCTCGATGGTGCCGACCGGGATGCGCTCCGCGAGGCGTGCGAGCAGCGCGTGCGGCAGGCCGGGATCGGGTTCGGTGTTGACCCACTGGCTGGGCGGACGGCTCATGGCTGCGTGCTCACCATTCTGCGCGCACCGTCCGGGTGCTGGCGCCGGCGGCTTCCAGGGCCGCACGGACCGCTGCGAGCACCCGCGTGCGCGTGGCTTCCAGGGGTTCGCCGACCAGGGCGCCGGAGGCCTTCACGTGTCCCCCGCCGCCCAAGGCACGGGCGATGGCGTTGACATCGACATCTCCGGCGGAACGCAGGGAGACCTTGGTCGCCCCGTCGGCGGTCTCGCGGAATAGCAGCGCGATGACGGTACCCTCGACGGAGCGGGCGTGCTCGACCAGCCCTTCCAGGTCGTCGGCGTTCGCGCCGAGGCGTTCGACGACGCCGCGTTCGACACTGATGAAGGTGATCGGGTAAGGATCATCCACCTCCAGGTGATCCAGGGCGTAGCGCAGCAACTCGACGCGGCGCAGCGGAACGGTCGCGTAGATGCGGCGATACACCTGTTCGGGATCCACCCCCTGTTCGATGAGCTCGCCGGCGATCTCGTGGGCGCGCCGGCGAGTATTGGAGAAGCGGAATGATCCCGTGTCCGTCACGATGGCCGTGTAGATGCCTTCGCGCACGGCGGCCGGCCACGGGCGGGCCACTTCCGCCACGCCCAGCAGATCGTACACCAGCTCGCCCGTGGCGCAAGCGGCGGCATCCTGCAGGACGATGCCGGCGATGGCCGCATCGCTCGCGACGTGATGGTCGAGCACCAGCACGTGCGCGCGTCCCAGGCTGCCCGCGATGCGCCCGATGCGGCGAGGCTCGCAGGTGTCGAGCACGAACACGGTATCGGCCGCGCGCAGGACACTCGCCGTCTCGGGGTGGGCCGGGTCCCGCACGATGCCCTGGTCGGGCAGCAGGTGCCGGTAAAGCCCCGGGAAGGGGGTGGGGTTGACGATGTGCACGACCTTGCCCAGGCCGAGGAGCCAGGCCGCCACGGCGGCCGCGGCGCCGGCCCCATCGCCGTCCGCGTTGACGTGGGTGGTGAGCACGACCCGCCCGGCCGCCGCGAGCGCGGCCGCGATTTCCTCCAGGGCGGCGCGGCGGTGTGCGGGGACCGGTGATCCCGTCATGCCCGGGGCTCCTGCACCGCCGGGAAGATGCGCTTGTGAACCTACGCGTAGGTGGATGCGATATGTACGGCGCGCGTCGAGGCGCGCCCGTGGATGGATCCCTGGCGGAGCGCGGCGAGGAATGCACGCGGCTCATCGGCGAAGGGCGGCACTTCGACCCAGGCACCCCCTACTTCCGCGAGCGTGTGGGCGTCCGAGCCGGCGCCCAGGGGAAGGTCCCGGGCCTGACCCCAGGCCACGGCCCGCTCGTTCAGGCGGGAATCGTGGAGGCGCGCGTTGAAGCCTTCCACCGCGTCCACCAGGTCCTCGATCTCCGGCAGGATGCGCCCTCCGCCACCCTTGCCGCTCGCGAACGGATGCGGCACGTAGACGATGCCCCCCTGCGCGCGGATGCGGCGGCAGGTTTCGCGGGCGGGCGTGCCCTTCGGAATCAGCTCATTGATGAACAGCCCGATGATGTCCACGCCCTCCGCCGTCTTCACTTCCTCGCCGGCGATCACCAGGTCGGGATGGCGCGCCCGGAGTCGGAGCGCGGTGCCGATCTGGTTGTGGTCCGTCACGCACACGCGATCGAGTCCACGCGCCCCGAGCCCCGCCACCAGCCTGACGGGGTCGGTCAGGCAGTCGAAGGAATGGCGCGTGTGCAGATGCATGTCTATGCGCCAGGGGCGCGTCTCAGCAACTCTTGCCATACCTCTTCCGCGGCCCGCTCCAGTTCGGCGAGCGAGCCGCCGTTGTCGATCACGAAGGTGGCGAGTCGGCGGTTCTCGGCGGCGGGATCCTGTGCCGCGATCATGGCATCCGCGTCGGCCGGCGCCAGGCCGCGGTCCGCGATGATCCGGGCCCGTCGCACAGCCGGCGGTGCGTCCACCAGCACGACCGCATCGAAGCGGTCTTCCGCGGCCGTCTCGAACAGCAGCGGGATCATGTGCACCACCAGCCGCCTGCCGCTGGCGGCGAGGGCTCGTTCCCGTTCGATCTGCAGCCGTTCCACCTCGGGGTGCACGATCTGCTCGAGTTCGCGGCGCTTGCGGGCATCGGCGAAAACCACCCGGCGCAGCGCCGCGCGATCGATTTCACCATCCGGCTGCAGCACGCCGGTGCCAAAATGGCGGCGCACCTCCTCGTAGCCGGTCGAGCCGCGCGCCACCGCCACCCGGGCCAGCTCGTCCGCATCGATGACCACACCACCCAGCCGTTCCCAGACGCGGGCCACGGCGGACTTGCCGCTCCCGATGTTGCCGGTCAGCCCGACGCGCAGCGGCCGGCGGCGGCGCCGGCGCACCAGCCAGGCGCCTGCCGCGCGCGCCAGCAGCAGGCCGAGCAGCACGGTGCTGAGCGCGCCGAGCGCGTGCGCGACAATGTGCCAGCTGCCACCCGCCGCGTACCCGGCCAGTACCGAAAGGCCGCTCCAGCCGAGCACGCCCAGCAGGTCGTAGGCCAGGTACTTGCCGTAGGGCATGCGCGACATGCCCGCGAACCAGGGCATGAGCGTGCGCACGAAGGAGATGAAGCGCGCAACCGTGACCGCCAGGATGGAGCGCCGCCGGAACAGCTGCTGCGCCACCCGCTCGTAACGCCGCCAGAGCCGGCCCACGCGACCGGAGCTGGCAGCCACGCGGTGGCCGCCCAGCCGACCCGCCAGGTAGCCGATCTGATCGCCCAGCAGGGCCCCGACCACGGTAGCGGCCAGGACGTGCTCCAGGCGGAAGTAGCCCTGGTAAGCCAGGAAGGCGGCCACCAGTACGGTCGCTTCGGCCGGGATCAGCAGCCCGATGAAGAACGCCGTCTCGGTGCCCGTGATCAGCAGCACCAGCCACGGGCCCGCCTCCCGCAGGACCTCGATGAGCTGCTGGAATTGCGCCTGGTTCACGCGGCGTCGCCCCGGTCGGCCGGCCGGCTTCGCATCACGGCCGGCGTGCGCCGCCCCGTGCGGCCTCGCGCGCCCAGCGCAGGTAGCGCTCCACTTGCGCGGGCTCCGGCATGCCGCCGCCGGCCCCGAAGGCGGTCTCCAGCCGCCATTGCAGGTAGGCGCGCGGGGGCAGGGGCAGGAATGGTGGCCGCCGCCACCAGCCGCGCGCGCGGAAACGCCAGGCCGCGTGCAGCATCGGCCCGATCAGCAGCGGGCGCCGCAGCACCAGCAGTGCGAAACGGAACACGGAGCGGCTGTCGCGCAAGGCAGCTTGGCGTCGCGAGGTGAAGGAGGTATCGCTCGAGGCGGCAAAGATAGGCGGTCCCGAGGGGTGGCCGCCAGAGCGTCGCACCGGTATTATTGGTCCCGCATCGGGCGCGGGCGACTGCGCTAACTCGTTACCGCAGCGTGCTTTCACTTTCACTCCACGACCAGGCGGATACCCGTCTCATGGCGACCAGGTCCAAAGCGCGCGCACCCTCGGAGAAGGCCCTCGATCACGGCACGCTGCGCCAGTTCTACCGCACCATGCTCGCCGCGCGACGCACCGACGATCAGGAGATCCTGCTCAAGCGTCAGAACCGCATCTTCTTCCAGATTTCCGGAGCGGGCCACGAGGCGGTGCAGGTTGCGGTGGCGGCGCACCTCCGTCCCGGCTCGGACTGGATCTACCCGTATTACCGGGACCGCGCCCTGACCCAGGCGCTCGGCGTGACGCCCTACGAGCATTTGCTGCAGGCTGTTGCCGCGGAAGCCGATCCGGCGAGCGGCGGCCGGCAGATGCCCTCCCACTGGGGCCACCGTGAATACCGGATCGTCAGTTCGTCCTCGCCCACCGGCACGCAATTCCTCCAGGCCGTGGGTTGCGTCGAGGCCGGCGTGCGCGCGCAGCGGGACGAGCGCATGCGCGCCGCGCTCGAGGAGTTCGCCGCGGACGAGATCGCGCTCTGTACCACCGGGGACGGGACGACCTCGCAAGGCGAGTTCTGGGAGGCGCTCAACACCGCGTGCAACCTGAAGCTTCCGGTGCTCTTCCTGGTGGAAGACAACGGCTACGCGATTTCCGTCCCGGTGGAAGTGAACACGGCCGGCGGCAGCATCAGCAAGCTGCTCACGGGCCTGCCGGACCTCTACATCGAGGAGTGCGATGGCACGGATGTGCTCGGCAGCTATGCGGCGGCGGGCCGGGCGGTAGCGCACTGCCGGGCGCACCGCGGCCCGGCCCTGCTGCACGCGCACGTGGTGCGGCCCTATTCGCATTCCATGTCCGATGACGAGCGCCTGTACCGTCCGGAGCACGAGCGGCGGCTGGAGGCGGAGCGGGACCCATTGGTCAGCTTCCGCCGCCATCTGCTCGCCGTGGGTGCCGCCACCGAGGCAGAGCTGACCGCGCTCGAGCGGGAAGTCGAACAGGAAGTGAAGGACGCCTCGGATCGCGCGCTGGCGCAGCCCCAGCCCCCGCGCGACACGGCCACGCGCTTTCTCTTCTCCGCGGCGGTGGATCCGCGCGCCCCCGCGTTCGACACCGAATCCCGGCCGCAGTTCAGCGGGGCTGAGACCACCATGGTGGACCTAATCAACGGCTGCCTGCGGGACGAGCTGGAGCGCGACCCGCGGGTGATCGTCTTCGGCGAGGACGTGGCGGATGCGAGCCGCGAGGAGGCGCTGCCGGAGGTGAAGGGCAAGGGCGGCGTCTTCAAGTGCACCTACGGTCTGCAGCGCCGCTTCGGCTCGAATCGCGTCTTCAACTCGCCGCTCGCGGAGGCGAACATCGTCGGCCGCGCGATCGGCATGGCCACGCGCGGGCTCAAGCCGGTCGTCGAGATCCAGTTCTTCGACTACATCTGGACGGCCATGATGCAGATCCGCGACGAGCTGGCCACCATGCGTTATCGCTCCGGCGGCTGCTGGAGCGCGCCCGTGGTGATCCGCGTCGCCTCTGGCGGTTACCTGAAGGGCGGCGCCATCTACCACTCGCAGACCGGCGAGACGCTCTTCACGCACACCCCCGGCCTGCACGTGGTGCTGCCCTCCAACGCGCTCGACGCCAACGGGCTGTTGCGCACCGCCATCCGCTGCGAGGACCCGGTCATCTTCCTCGAGCACAAGCACCTGTACCGCCAGGTCTACAACAAGGGCTGCTATCCCGGCCCGGACTTCATGATCCCGTTCGGCAAGGCGGCGGTGGTGCGCCCCGGCGAGGATCTCACGGTAGTGGCCTGTGGCGCGCTCGTGAAGCGCTCGCTGGACGCCGCGCGGGCAGCCGCCGAGCAGGGCATCGACGTCGAGGTGATCGATCTGCGCTCGCTGAATCCGCTCGACCTGGAAACCATCGCGGCCTCGGTGCGCAAGACCGGCAAGGTGATCGTCGCGCACGAGGACTCGCTTTCCTGGGGCATCGGCTCCGAGATCGCCGCCCGCATCGCCGATGAGCTGTTCCCGTGGCTGGACGGGCCCGTACGCCGGGTCGCTTCGCTCGATACCTGGGTGGCCTACGCGCCCCAGCTCGAGGACGTCATCCTCCCCCAGACTGATGACGTACTGAAGGCGGTCGTGTCGCTGCACGCCTGGTAGGCGGGGACCCGCAGCGCCGGACCGGGGCAGGCGCTCTCGGGTTCGGCCGCCCGCGGCCGGGTCAGACTCGGCCCTGCAGCACGGCGCGCAGCACGTCCGCCATCCGCGTGATCTCGGCCGGCCGGTTGTACACGTGCGCCGACAGGCGCAGCCACCCGTAGCCGTACTCGCCGATCACGCGCGTCCGGATGTTCGCCGCGCGGGCCAGCTGTGCCTGGACGTCGAGCGCCGGCCGACTGGTGCGGAGGCTGAGCAACCCCGCACTCAACTCGTCCCCGGGGGGCGTGATCACAGCGACGCCCGGAATGCCCGCTACCGCCTCGCGCAGCATGCCGCGCAGTTCGCGGATACGCGCGTGTACGCGCTCGCTGCCGATTGCCTGGTGGAAGCGGAGCGCGGCCAGCAGGCCAGCCAGTCGGCTCTCATCGGCGGTGCCCAGGTGATTCAGCCGGTCGGCGCCCAGCTTCGGATCATCCCAGCCGCCGGACGCCAGGGTCGGCCACAGGCGCGCCCGCCACTCCTCGCGCAGGTAGAGCAACCCTGACCCCTGGGGCGCGAGCAGCCATTTGTGCGGCGAAGAGGCGTAGCAGTCCGCATCCAGGGCCCGCAGGTCGACCGGCATCATGCCGGGCGGATGTGCGCCATCCACGACCACCAGGACGCCGCGCGGCCGCGCCAGCTCCACCAGCGCCCGCACTGGCATCACCACGCCGTTCGTGAAGTTGACGTGCGACACCGAGAGCACCCGCGTCCGCGCGCTGCGCGCGCGCCGGAACCTGTCCACGCTCTCGCCCGCGTCCCGGGGCGTGGGCGGAATCGGCAACGGGCGCAGCACCACGCCGCGCCGGGCAGCGAGCAGTTGCCAGCAGCACAGTCCACCAATGTGCTCGTGGTCGGTGGTGAGCACTTCGTCGCCCGCGTCCAGCTCCAGCCCCTGGGCGACGAAGTTCATCCCTTCGGTGGTGTTGCGCGGGAACACGAAGCCGGCCGGATCGCCGTTCAGCAGCGTGCCCGCTTCCTGCTTGAGCGTGTCCCACTCCACCCCCGGCGGATAGCTCATGGCCACGCGCCGGGTATGCTCGACCACCGCGTCTACCACCACCCGCGGCTGCACGCCGAGCGTGCCCACGTTCAGGTAGATGCGATCGTCCGGCACCAGGAACGCCGACCGCACCACCTCCCAGTAATCTTCGGTCGGGGGCGTGGTCGAGCGCCGCAGTTGCGTCCGGAACGCGCTGAGCTGCGCCGGCCAGGCCAGGGCCGCCGCGGGAGCGGCGCGCAGGAAATCACGGCGTTGCATGCCGCCGATGATGGACCCGCGTCGCACCGCGCGGCAAGGCCGGGGTGGACACGCGCGCCCTCGGCACCTCCGTACCTGCCTCGCCCGCCGCCCACTGGCGGTCGTTGCGGGCGTGCCTGATCTTGCCGCCATGGCCTCCACGTTCCGCTTCGTCCGCGAGTACCTGCGCGCCGATCCGCGCGCGGTGATCATGGAGGAGACCGGCTACCGTCGGGACGGTGCCTGGCTGCCGGCGCGACTCTATCGCCCGGCCCGCGCGCGTGAGCCGCTCCCGGCCTGGGCCGTGCTCCACGGTCTCACGCGCACCGGGCGGCAGCACCGCAACCTCGATCGCCTCGCCCGCGCCTTCGCCGCCGCCGGGCACGCGGTGTTCGTGCCCGATGTCCCGGAGTGGCGGGAGCTGCGCGTCGCGCCCGCCATGACCGCGCGCACCATTCGCGCGACGGTACAGGCGCTGGGCGAACGGCGCGAGGTACGCCCCGGTCACATCGGCCTGCTGGCCTTTTCCTTCGGCGCCACGCAGGCCATTGTGGCGGGCGCTGACCCCGAGGTGGCGGCGTTGCTGCATGGCATTGTCGGCTGGGGCGGCTATGCCGACCTGCACGCCACCTTCCGCTTCGCGCTCACCGGCACGCATGAATCCCGCGGCCGGCGCATCCGCATGGAGCCGGACCCGTACGGTCTCTGGATCATCGCCGCCAACTACCTGCACCACGTGCCCGGCCACGAAGCGGATGCCAACGTGGCCACCGCGCTGCACGAGCTCGCGACCGAGGTGGGCGACCGGGTACGCTACGCCTGGGAGCCGATCTTCGATGCCTCCAAGCGCCGCCTGCGGGCCCGGCTGCCCGAAGCGCAGCGTGCACTCTTCGACTCCATCGCACCCCCCAGCCATCAGCCGCGCCGCGACGAGCCCGCCGCGCGCGCGCTCGCCGAGCAGCTGGCCGACGCGGCGCTGCGCTGCGAGCCCGAGCTGGACCCCGGGCCGCGGATCGAGGCGGTGCGTGTCCCGGTGCTGCTGGCGCATGGTCGCGATGACCGGCTTATCCCGTGGCCGGAGTCGCTGCACCTGCAGCAACTGCTTCCGCGCCAGCGCCGGCGGGGTTGCGTCATCACCGGGTTGTTCGCTCATTCCGGAGGCACGCTCGCGGGACTTGGTTTTTCCGAGCGGGCGCGGGAGGGAGCTCGTTTCCTGGCCCTGTTGCACCGTATCCTGGCGATTGCCTGAACCTGACCGGGCGCCGGTCTGCGCTCGCGCCCGGCACCGGACCCTGGCACCGGAGCACGGGTATTTTCAGCCGCAGGTCCGCGCGCGCAGCGGAACCCGGCGGTCTGGCGGGTCCGCCGCACAGGCGGCGTTTCGAATCACCGGAGCAGTCCATGGATTCCTCGGCGATACCGGTCTTCCTGGCTGGACCTTTTCCGGTGCTCTTCACCTTCCGGGTGGACGAGCGCGAGGAGGAGGTGGAGCTCGACGTCGCCCTGTTGATCGCCGGCCTGCCGAACGTGCTCGCAGCCACGGTCTTCCCGCTCGACGCCGGCTGGGACCGTATCCGGGGTGCTCTCGAGAGCGGCGATGCGCGCCTGGGCGTGGCCGGGACGGTGCACGAGGAGGAGTCCACGACAGGTCAGCCGGAGCGCTACCCGTCCGCCTACATCGGACTCGAGTGCGCCAATGGTGAACGCCTGGTGCTGGCGCACATCCGCGGCCTGGACGCGCTGCAGGCGCCCGATGCCTACGCCCGCGAAGTGATCGATTCCATCCTGCAGGGCAGCGCGCCCGAAGAGCTGGGGCTCACCATCGACGAGTGAGCTGCCGCCCCGGCACGTCCGCCCCGGTTCCCGCCCGATCTCGCCTCGACCGGCGCAGCGCGTGCTAGAAACAGGCGGGCAGCGAGCCGTCCCGGGTGACGCGCAGTCGGATACGCGCGCTGCTGAATGAGCCGAATACCCCGGTACCGGCACCGTGCACGCTCGCGATACGCACGGCTCCCGAAGGATTGAAGGAATCGCCGCGCACCCAGTTCACGTAGTTCCGGTCCGCAGCGGCGATCACCACCTCGGCGCTGACCCCCTCCGGCAAGCCGCTGCTCAGGGCCATCAGGATGGGGTGCAGGGCCGGATCGAAGCGGTCGAACAGACCCAGCTCGCCGGGAAGTACCAGCGTCGTGTCGTTGGCCGAGATCGCCAGGCCCTCCAGCCGGAGCGGCACATTGGGAGTGTCCGCGACTACCCCGCGCTGCACCAGGATCGGGAAGATGTCGGTGAAGCGTGCTTCCACGTCGTATACCCAGGCGCCCTCGACCGCGCCCCAGCGGAGTTCCAGGCTGGTGTCCGGCACCAGCGCACACGACCCGGTCCGCGGTTGCCGCAGCTGCAGCGCGGCCGGCACCTTCGTGCTGCCCGCAAGCTCGGCACCGCTCGACGTGCGAATCCGCAGGCCGTACGTCTCGCCCGGCTGGATGGGCAGCCCGAGGGCGGACGCGGCATAGCACGAGCCGGCCGCGCTCGGCCTGGCCGGTTCCGGCTGCAGGCAGCGCCAGTAGTCGACGGGATGGAACTCCAGCACCCTCCCGGCCGCATCGCTCACCGCGATCCGCGCGTCGGGGATGCGCATGCCGCCCTGTCCGAGCGCCCGGTGCAGGTACGCGTACTGCGAATCCGCGCCCGCCTCCAGCACCACTTCCGCGACCACGAAGTCCGCTCCCGTGGTGCTCGTGACCTCCTGCAGCTCGCACGCGGCCAGCAGCATTGGCAAGGCGGCTGCCAGCGCGGTCCGCCGCGGTTTCGACGAGGCACCTAGCATCAGAATGTCACCTCCAGTCCAATGCTCGGCAGCAGTGGGAACATCGAGATGCCCGAGCGCGCCGCCGGCCTGCGATCGTATTCAAAGAAGTAGAAGAGCACGTTCCGCCGGTTGGTCAGGTTGAGCACGTCCAGGTAGGGTGTCAGCGTGCCCCACCGCTTCTGGAGCTGCTTCCGCACTGAGACATCGATGCGCAGATAGGCCGGGTAGCGCGCTCCGTTGCGCGGCCCCAGCGCCACCGCCAGCCCGGCACTGTCGCCCCCCATGCCCGCTGGCTTCCGGGTTCCGTCCAGCGGCTGGTATGCGTAGTAGCGATACGCGCCGATCGCTCGCGTGTACGGCAGGCCGCTGCCGTAGTTGAGGCGCCCGCCGAGCTGCACGTTCCGCCCCAGCTCAGCGTTGAGCGTGAAATCCACGTCCAGGCGCCGGTCGAACACGGGCGGATAGGTGACCGTAGCCGGGCTGGCCGCTCCGCTCTGCAGGTCGGGGAACGTGCGCCGCGCGTGCAGCCACGAGAGCGCCAGCATGGGCCGCAATCGGCCCGACTCCCGCCGTACCAGCAGATCGGCGCCGTACGAACGCCCGGTGCCCCGGGCCAGGTCGTCCGCCGCGGTGTTCGGGTCATCGGCCACGTTGTTGGTCGTGACCCCGGTGAACCGGCGATAGTAGCCTTCCAGCGCCACCTGCCAGTCATCCCCGACGAAGCCCTCTATGCCGCCCTGCAGCTGGTCCGAGACGACGACCGGTGCCTGCGCACCGCTCAGTACCCAGACGTCGATGCCGAGCGGCAGCTCCTCGTCGCGGACCGAGTGGAGGAACTGCGTGTAACGGCCGACCGCCAGCTTGAGCCCGAAGTCCCGGCCACTCAGGAATCGCTTCACTGCGAGCCGCGGCGCCAATCGGGTCAGCGCGCTCCGGCTTCCCGGCGTCCAGCGATCGACCCGGGCGCCCGCCTCCAGCAGCCAGCCCGGACTTCGCAGATTGCCTTCCACGTAGCCGCCCAGTAGCCAGCCGGCCTCCCGTCCCTGCCGGAATACCGTCCCCCCGGTCGTGGCCAGGTTGTCGTGCGCCTGCCGACCCAGCTCGCCGCCGATCTTCAGGCCGGCCGCTTCCCCCAGCACCAGCGCCAGGTCGGTGCGCACCAGCAAGTGGGACACCTCGCTGCGGAAATCGGTGTCCTGGAATTCCGGGAAGCGGATCGCGGTCGCGAACCGGGAATAGCCGAATCGGCTGTCGAGCTTGTGCGGCCCGAGCGGTCGGGTCATGCCGATCCCCACCACGTCGTTGCCCCAGTCCCATTTCACGCGCAGTGGGAAATCCTCGAGGCCGGTCAGGTTCAGCACGTCGCTGCCCGTGTAGCCGGTGAACAGCCAGCGCGTGCCTCCCCGGGTCCAGGCCTCGCCGAACGCCTGTACGTCCGTCAGGTGGTAGGGGAACTCGAACACCGGCTTCAGTACCTGGTCGAAATACGATCGGCGGATCGACAGGCGCCCGCGCGCGTTCTTCAGTCCCAGCCGGTCGGCCGCCTCTTTGGGGAGGGCAGTGCCGGCGGCCACGCGCGCGGCCAGGAGCGACACCCCGGCACTGCCCTCGAACCCGCCTTCGCCGCTCTCGCTCTCGATGGCGAGCACTGATGACACCCGGCCCCCGTACTCGGCGGGAAATCCCCCCGAAAGCAGGTCGGCGCGACCGATCATGTCGGCGTTGAACACGCTGAACAGGCCGCCCAGGTGGAATGGATTGAAGACCGGGAAACCGTCCAGCAGGATCAGGTTCTGGTCGGCCGAGCCGCCTCGCACGTTGAACGCCGAAGAGTAGTCGGAAGTCGTGACCACCCCGGGCAGCACCTCCACGGCCCGCAGCACGTCGGCCTCCGCCAGACCCGGGATCAGCTTCATCTGCTCGGCCCGCATTCCCGTCACCGTCGCGCCGGCCCGTTCTTCGAAACGGGCGCGCGCGCGTTCCGCCTCGACCCGCAGCCCGGGCATCGCGACGGCCTGCTCCGCCAGCACGATCGTCACTTCGACCACGCCCGCAGGCACCGCCACCGTGGTGTCCGCGCGCGCGTATCCGAGCAGCTCGACGCCGAGCCGATACGGCCCGGGACGTAGCCGCGAGAACCGGAATTGCCCGCCTGGCGTCGTCTCTATGGCCCGCAACAGGCTCGTGTCCCCCACCGCTCGCAGCTGCACCATGGCGTTGCCCAGCAGTCCGCCCTCGAGAGCCCTGACAGTGCCCCGGATCTCGACCGTCTGAGCAGCCCCCGGCCGCGCGGTCAGCGCCAGGGCGAACGCGCACCCGACGGCCGCCCACAGCCTCCGCCTGGATTCCTTGGATTGACCCACTCCGCTCATTCCAATAGGCTTTTGCACACGAATTCCTGCATGGACTCCCGGCCGCATGGTCCCGACTGCATGAGCCGCTTGCGCCTGATGCGCTTCGCCGCCGTACTGGCCACCGGCATCTTCGCACTGGCCGGCTGCGGCGAGCCGGCGGCCCCGCCCGTCCCCGCAGCTATCGCGATCTTCAGCGGGGACGGCCAGACGGCCACGGTCGGCGCCCCGCTTCCTGCTACCCCCGTGATCCGCGTCCTCACCGCGGAAGGCAAGCCGGTCCGGAACGTCCCGGTCAATTTCGCGATCAGCGGCGGCGGTGGCACTATCGCGAACGCCGGCGCCACCACCGACAAGACCGGCGGGACTCCGGTCGCGGGCTGGGTGCTCGGCACCACGGTGGGTGAGAATCTGCTCACCGTCACCAGTGGCCTGCTCCCACCGGTCACGATCCGCGCCACCGCGGTCGCCGACCTGCCGGCCGGTCTGTTGGTCACCCGTGAACCCGCGGCGGCGAGCACTCGCGGTGTGCCGCTCCCCACCCAGCCGGCTGTGCAACTCATCGACCGCTTCGGCAACAACTCCGGCCAGGCCGGCGTCACCATCACCGCGGCCACGATCGAAGGTACCGCCGTCATAACCAACGGCACGACCGTCACCGCCGCGGACGGGAGCGCGGTGTTCTCGGGACTCGCGTTGGATGGGCCCGCCGGACCGTACACACTGGAGTTCCGGGCGCCGGGACTGCTTCCCCGCCGCGCCGCGGGGCCGATCCAGATCGGCGCGGGGATCTGCGGCGATGCCGGCGCGAATGGCATGACGCTCGACTTCCAGCCCGGACAGCTGCTGCGAGTCCGGGCCGATGCGCCGACGGCACCCAACTGCCTCGCTTTCGAACTGTCGCGCGCCCTCGGCCAGCAGTACCTGCTGCTCTTCGAGAACATGCCCCTCAACGGCAGCTACTCGGCGGGCCTGTTCGACGAGCTGCCCAGGAGCCCGATCGACTTCAGCTTCGCGGTGCGCGGCGCCCCCAGCACCGTCGGCTACGGCGACGCGGCCGCTGCCTTCCGCCGGCTGGCGTTCCCCGCCCTGGACGAGCACTCCTCGCACCAGTGGGACTTCGGGGCCGGTCCGATCTACGAGGGATCCGTCGGGCCCCTCCCCGGCGGCGTGGCGCAGCCGAAGCTGCTCCGCGGCGGGATCGCGCTCGATCTGCAATCTGCGGCCGTCGACCCGCAGGTCGGCGACACCGTCACGGTCTATCTGGAGGGCATCCCGCGGCTCTCCATCCCCTCCGGCCAGCAGAAGGCGGTCATCCGCGCGCTCTCGGACCACCTGATCTTCGCGGAAGACGTGCGCCTCGGAACGCTCACCCGCGAGAACAGCACGCCCGATGCGCCGGTCTACAACTCCCCCATGAGCCAGGGGGCGATCGACTCGATCGCCGCGGAGTACGCGCAGTTCGCGCGCGTGCAGGGTGACCTGCTGTTCCAGAACCGCTTCAACCAGAGCGTCGAAAGCCGCTCCCCCGCCAGCCGCGTGCTGACCGTGCATACTCTGATGTATGCCAACAACATCTGGGGCTACACCTACTCATCGTCGTACTACTTTGCCTTCGACTACTGGGTGAGTAGCACCAACGGCACCACCCCCGGGTTGCCGCAGCATCCGCAGCGCGTGGCGGACGATCTGTTCATGCACGAGATCGCGCACCTGCGCCACTACGGGATGCTGGAGCGCGCGGGTCGTACCGCGCAGCGGGGAAACCAGTGGCTGGTCGAAGGTTTCGCGCGCTTCACCGAGCGCCTCCCCATCGCCAACCGACTGCTCGGGCTGGTGACCCCATCGCGCACCGGCAACCTGGTGCTGCCGCGCAATCCAGCGTTCGGAAACTCGTACTACTTCGATGACGTGCCCACCTACCTGCAGGCGGGCGCAGCCATGTTCGGGGGCTACGGCGCGTCCTCCTACGTGTTCGACTACTTCGCCGACCAGGTCGCGCTGCGCGGCGGCGAGCCGCTCGGCGCCTTGCGCGATTTCCTGCTCGCGGCCGGCACGCGTGCCCGGCTCGATTCCACGGTGGTCCGGTGGCTGCCCGATGTTGGATCGTTCGAGGAACTGTTCACTCGCTCGCGCGTGGCGCTCTACACCGACGACTACGGGGTCGGTCCGCTGCCGGCCTGGACGCAGTATCAGCAGTTCCAGCTCCGCGCCAGTCGACCGCCCGGCAGTCAGGCGCTCAACGACCCGCGCAACGCCTGGCTCAAGGTCACGCCGGGTCAGCCGTTCTCCACCGAACTCACGCCGCTCGCGGCCGGCACCGCGCGGGGCGTGCTGATCGACGGTACTGCGGCGAGCGGCAGCGCCCGCATTTCCATCGATGCGTCGCGCATGGCCAACGGCGTGATCTCCATCGTGCGCATCCGCTGAGGCTCCCGAAACCGGGGCAGTTTCCCCGGCGTAGGGCGGAGGGGAGGTGAGACCATGTTCGAGACCATCGCTGCCCTTGCCACCGTCACCATGGCCGGCGGCGCGGCCGGCGCGGGCTACGTCGGCAGCAAGCGATTCGTGAAAGAGCGGCTGCGCTTCGAGGACCAGATCCAGAGACCGGGCGCCGCCATCGTCGCCGGTCCGGTCGCGGCCCTGGCCGCGGTCCCGGTCGTCGCGCTGCTGCCCTTCGTCGGCGGCGGCACCGCCCTGCTGTTCGGCGTCGCGGTCGGCGCTGGCACGCGCGCGGGCGCCCGCCAGATCAGGCGCTGGATCAGCGACTGAGTGCTCCTCCCAGGGAAAGAGCCGCCCGGACCAATCGCCCGCGCGGCTCTATTCCGCTGCCACAACCTGCATAGGGGCGCTGGGAATCGAACCCAGACCTAAGGCTTAAAAGGCCTCTGCTCGACCTTCGAGCTACGCCCCCGCGTCCCGGCGCAGGCGACGTCCACACCGCCGCTGGCCGCCGCGCAATCTAGCCCCGCGCGCCGACCCCTTCAACCGAGCGCCGCTCCCTCTTCACGGCCGCACCGTGGTGAGCAGCAGGCCCAGCACGACCAGCGCGCCCCACAGGGCCAGGCTGCGTTTCGCGGCCGCCCGCAGGCTCCGCCAGCTCGCGGGCTGCTCGGGGTTCCGCCGCAGTCGGTCCGCCATGACCTGAATGACACGCCCGTTGACCAGCAGGGCGATCAGGCCCAGCAGCTTCAGCCAGGCCCAGGGCGAGCGCGGCAGATACGACAACTGCGCGAGCAGCTGGGCCAGGCCGGTGAGCAACGCCAGGGACAGGCCGATCAGGACCGGACGGTGGGTGTTGCCGATGCTCGCCAGCAGCGCCGCACGCTGCGGCGCCGGCCGCCGCTCCGCACGCAACGCGAAGCGATCGCCGTTCAGGGCGAAGCGGGCTGCCCACAGGACGCTCAGGATGTGACCGAGACCCGCGAGCAATTGCACGCTGTCGTGGCCCCGGTACGCCGCGGTCCACCAGGCAATCAACCCATCGCCCATGCGGCCTCAGAGCGGCTCGTGCTCGGACAGGCTGGGCTTCCCCACCACGGCCAGATTGTAGCCCAGCAGTGCGCCCACCACCGCGAGCACGATCATCACCAGCAGCAGTATCAGCGTGAGCGTCGGCGTCAGCCCCTGCCAGCTCGCCCGGCCAGCGAAACCGAACCAAGTGACGTTCAGCAGCAGCCACACCACCAGCGACGTGAGCGCGATCGCCACCCCGTGCAGGATGGGCGCCTGCATGGCCCGGAAACCCGCGTAGAACCCGCCCGCGAAGAACCCGACCGCGGCCGCCAGCACGCTCCACCAGGTGTCTTCGCCACTGAAGGGCAGTGCATCGAATGCGGCCAGGACGAGCACCGCGAACGAGGTCACCGCCACGGCCACCGCCCACCCGACGAGCACGCGGCCCAGGCCGACGTTCTGGAGGTGTTCCGTGTGCATCGTTCCCTCCGCTCAGGGCAGCTCCAGCAGAAGCTGCGTGTTCGGTTCGAAACTGCGCCGGTGATGCGGCGTCAGGCCGAGTGCGCCGATGGCAGCCCGGTGCTCCAGCGTCGCGTATCCCGCATTGCTGTCCCAGCCATATCCGGGGTAGCGCCGCGCCAGCAGGTGCATGCCCCGGTCTCGTACCACTTTCGCCACGATGGATGCGCAGGCCACTACGTGCACCCTGGCATCGCCGTCCACCACGGCGGTGCAGTCCTCGCCCAGCCCGGGTACCGGCAGTCCATCGACGATGATGTGCTGAGGGCGGAGCGGCAGCCGGGCCAGCGCACGCCGCATCGCCAGGTGCGAGGCACGCAGGATGTTGAGCCGGTCCACCTCGCGGCTGCTCGCCGCGCCGATCCCGATTCCCAGGGCATGGGCCCGGATCTCGGCACAGAGCCGCTCGCGCTTCTCTGCGGTCAGCCGTTTCGAGTCGTCGACACCGCGGATCCCAACCCCCCTGGGAAGCACGACGGCCGCAGCCAGGACGGGCCCCGCCAGGGGACCGCGGCCGACCTCGTCGATTCCGGCGACGAACTCGATCCCGCGATCCCACAAGGTCTGCTCCAGCGCCATGAGCTGGTGCAGCCGGCGAAGCGCCGCGCGGCGGCGGCCGCTGGCCGTCCGCGGGCGATTGCGCCGTTTGGCTCCCTCCGACCCCATGCTTCAGGTCAGATCGGGACCAACGCGCTAGCGCTGCTTCTCTTTGATGCGCGCGGCCTTGCCGCGCAACGCGCGCAGATAGTAGAGCTTGGCGCGCCGCACCCGCCCGCGGCGGACCAACGTGATCGACTCCACGGACGGCGAATGCACCGGGAACACGCGCTCCACGCCGATCCCGCTGGAGATCTTGCGCACCGTGAAGGTCTCGCTGATGCCCGCGCCCTTGCGCGCAATGCACGTGCCCTCGAACGCCTGGATGCGCTCCTTGTCGCCTTCTCGCACCCGCACGTTCACACGCAGCGTATCACCCGGCGCGAAGTCCGGCAGGGCAGCCCGCAGCTGGTCTCTGGTGACTTCCTGCAGTATGTCCATGTGGCCTCCCTCTCTCGACTCACGCCGGCGCTTCGTAACCCAGCGTACTGGTGGTCATCACTCCCGACCCGGCGCGCTTCCTCGTGCGCACACCGGCGTCGTCCCGCGCTCTCATGCCGTCGGCGCTTCGCCCTGCCGCCGCCGGTATTCCTCCCACAGGTCCGGCCGCCGCTCCCGCGTCAGCCGCTCCGCCGCTTCCTGCCGCCAGGCTGCTACTCTGGCCCGATGCCCGGAGAGCAACACCTCCGGTACCGCCAGGCCGCGGTATTCCGCCGGACGCGTGTACGATGGCGGGCTCAGTAACCCTACATCATAAAACGAATCGCCCGCCGCCGCCTCGTGCGTACCCAGCGCCCCCGGCAGCAGCCGGACTACCGCGTCCGTCACCGCCAGTGCGGCATACTCGCCGCCGCTCAGCACGAAGTCCCCCAGCGACAACTCCTCGGTCGCCAGCCCCGCCGCCACCCGCTCGTCCACATCCTTGTAGTGGCCGCACAGCAGGGTCAGCTCGGAGGCCAGGGACAGCCGCACCGCATCGTCGTGGCCAAACCGCCGGCCCCGCGCCGAGAGCAGAACCACCGGGCCCTCGGGCTTCAAATCGTCCACGGCCTCGAAGAACGGCTCCGGCTTCATCACCATCCCGGCCCCACCCCCGAACTGGTAGTCGTCCACCGTCCGGTGCCGGTCGTGCGTGTACTGCCGCAAATCAACCAACCGGTACTCCACCAGGCCGCGAGCGGCCGCCCTGGCCGGTATGCTCAGCCCGAGCGGACCGTCGAAAAAGGCCGGAAAGATCGTCACGATGTTGATACGCATCGCCCGCCTCTCCACCCCCCCGGGGCGCGGCCCGCTACAGTTCCAGCCGACCCGCCGGCGGTGCTATCCC
>VEPF01000288.1:0-4559 GCA_012027055.1 Gemmatimonadota bacterium
TGCCCGCGCCCGCGCCCGCATCCACCAGCAGGTTCGTGGCCAGGTCCGCGACGATCCGCTCCCTCGCCACCGCGTCCGGCAGCCCGGGCGGTGGCGGCGCTGCCGCCGCGACCGGCTCCGCGCTCACCCCCGCCGGCTCCGCGGCGAACAGGTCGAGCTGCTCCCGCGCGCTCATTTCCTGAGCTCCCGCAGTACCTGCAGCTCGGGCATCCGCCCGTTCCGGGCCCACTCGGCCCGCGGCGAGGACATCCGCCCGTAGTCCCGCTCCCTCGCCCGGCATACTGCCTGGTAGTCGCAGAACCGGCAGTCCTCGGGGTCCGTGGTCGGATGGAGCTGACCGCGCGCCACCAGGCCGAGCAGCGTGTCCGCCACCGCCAGTCCCGCCCGCAATACCGGGGCGTCGAAGCTGACCCGATGGTTCTCCGCGCGGCGGGTCGGGAACTGGTACTCTGCGCGCGCTACCGCCGCGCCCTCCAACTGCCCGGCCGCGGCCGCGTACAGCACGTGCTGCAGCCTGCGCCCCCCGTGGTACGGGCCGCTTTTCGGTCCCCAGTCGCGGGTGCTGCCCGTCTTGTAGTCGATCACCGCCAGCCGGCCATCTTCCAGCCGGTCGATGCGGTCGATAGCGCCCCAGACCCGGATCGCGCCGCCCGGCAGCGCAATCGCCAGCGGCGCCGTGCCATCCCGACCGCCGAACCTGCGCTCCAGCGGCAGCACCCAGCGCGCGCCATCCTCCCGCACCAGCTCCACGAACGCGCGCCCATCGTCCCGCAGCGCGTCCGCCTCCAGCGCGTAGATGGCTTCGCCCGGCGGTGGCAGCTCGCTCCGCTGCCGCGCCAGCTCATCCTCCAGCACCTCCTGCACCAGTTGCTCGAATTCCGGCGCCTCGAGCGGGACCTGCTTCCGGGCCACGGCCGTGAGCGCGCGCTCGTAGACGCGGTGCAGCAACGCGCCCCGCTCCAGTGGACCCAGCCACTGCTCCGGCGAGAATTCCGGGTCAGCGGGCGGACGGATGTGCAGCACGTGGCGGAGCAGGTACCGGTGCGGGCACTGGCCGATCGTCTCCAGCTGCGACGCCGAGACCGGCAGCTCGGGGTTCTGGCGGGGGTCGAGCCGGGAGCGCGGCGCGATGGCCCCGTGATAGGCGTTCAGGACGTCGCCCTGCGTGGCCTGTGCGCCGGCGCGCCAGCCGGCGTCCAGCCACGGGTACGCCGCGCGCACCACCGGCACGCCGAAGCGGAGCGTGCCGCCGTCCGCCATCGCCCCCAGCCACACGTCGATCTCGTCCAGTCGTGAGACACCGTGCGGGATGGCGGAGGCCGCGGGCGCGAGTGCCGCGTGCAGGGCGTCGTAATCCGCCGCCGGCTGCCCGCTCCTCAGGCGCCACGCCTGCAGCAGCTCGGCCGCGGGCGGAATGGACCGTCCCTCGACCGCATCCCAGGTGCTGTAGCTGAGCGTCACCGCGCCGCGCAGCCGCGCCAGCAGCGCAGCCAGCGCATAGCGCTTCTCTTCGACGCGGTCCGCGGCCGTGGGCAGCGCGGGCACCGCCTGCTCGGCGGTCAGGCGGCGCCGGTCGTCATCCACGAGCAGGGCATCGTGCAGCCCGGCGCCTGGAAAACGCACCGCGTCCAGGCCCACCACGAACGTCGCCGCCCGCTGCGTGTGGCCGCCGTGCTCCAGGTCGCTGAGGTGCACGTGCCCGCCGGCTGCGCTCCACGGCAACCCGCCCGCCGCGGCGGGGGCCGGCACCCGGGCGTCCAACCGGGCCAGCAGCAGCGCCACGGCCGCTGCCAGCGGCACTCGCCGCGTGGCCGTCCGCTCGATCCGTTCCAGCCGCTGCGTGAGCCGCGCCTGCACCGTCCGCTCCACTTCGTCCCGGCATGGCACGTGCGCCAGCATCGCCCTGACCCCGGCGGCCAGTGCCGCCGGCGCCACGCGTTGCGCCCCATCCTCCAGCCGGTCCGGCAGCACGGGCGTGGCCGCCAGCAGCACCCGCACCAGCCCGCCCAGGGCCGCCAGCGCGGCCACCCGCCGGCTCCGGTCTTCCGCCAGCTCCTGCGGCGAGCGCTCGTCTTCCGGTGCGGGCAGGCGCGCCAATACCCGCTCCGCCCGGGCCAGAGCAGCTTCGTACCGCTCGCGGCCCCGCCCGATCCGCAGCCGGCGCAACTCCTGTGCGAGCCGCGTCGCATCCCCGGACCCGCCCGGCGGCTCCAGGTCGCCCCGCTCGATCAGACCCCGCAGTACATCCGCGGGGAATTCGCCCGCCACCCACTCCAGGTACTTGGCCACGGCCCGTCCCGGCCGCGTGCGCGCGACCGGCAGGCCCACGGCATAGGTCACCGGTATCCCGAGCCGCCGCGCCAGACCGTCCAGCGCCACGCAGTAGGTCACCGGGTCCGTGGCCACGATCTCCACCTGGTCCCAGCGGAGGCCCGCCGCCAGTACCCGCCGCAGTACCTCGCGCAGCTCCGCCGACACCGAAGTGGCCGCGAACAGTGTCAGGCCCGGCGCGCCCCCGGGCGGCGCTTCCGCTACCGCGTGCAGCCAGGCCAGCGGCCCGCCGCCTTTTCCCGGCCCGACCGCCAGGGCCTGCAGCCGGGAAACCGGGCTGGGCAGGCCGTGCACCGGCTCCTCTGGCAGCACCTCCGCCCCCCGCTCGACCAGCGCGTCCAGCAGCTGTCCCGAGAGCCCCCGGCGGCTCAGGCCCGGCAGCAGGTAGATGTGCCCCGCCGGTGGCGCGATGTCGCCCACGCTGAGCGAGGCCACGGCCGTGCGGAACGTCCCCGCCACATCCGTCAGCCCCCGCCGCGCCAGCAGGTCCTCGTAGCCCGTCAGCAGCCGCGCCAGCTGCGCGCGCTTGTCCTCGTCGCGCCGCCGCGTGCGGCCCAGCATCGCGGCATCGATGCCCGCCAGCCGCAACGCCAGACCAGCGCTCGCCCCCGCCTGCCGCCGGCCCGTGCCCTCCGCCAGCTCCGCCAGCCGGCCGCCCACGCCGTTCCTCAGCACCCGGTCCATCGCTTCGTCCAGCAGCGCCGCCTGGTCGAACTCGTCGATGAGCGCCAGTCCGGCCGCGGCCAGTTGCGCGCCGGCCATGCTCTGCGCCAGCTGCCACAGCGTGGTCACCTCGAAGCCGACCCACGCCTGCCCGCCCGCCGCCAGCGCGCGCAGCAGCTCCCGGCCCTCGCCCGGCCGCCGGCACACCAGCAGCTTGCGCGCAAGCGGGTGCGCCCTGGCAACCGCCGCGAGCGCTTCCAGCAGGATGGGGCGATCCGTGACTTCCATCGCTCGGGGATCGGAGTCTGGTTGGAGATCGGTGCCCTGCCCGACCGGGAAACATACATTGCGGCCGTGACACCGTCACAAACGTCGCCCAGCGGTCCACGGGGGCTTTCGCAACCTCGGGCGCGCAACGATCTTCGCGCCCATGGCTGAGCGCATCTTCGTCTCCCGGCGCATACCCGAGGCGGGCCTCGGTATGCTGCGCGAGGCCGGCGTCGAGATCGTCATTGGGCAGCAGGACACCGAGCGCGGCGTGGACCGCGCCACGCTGCTCGCCGGCATCCGGCAATGCGACGTCCTCATCAGCCTGCTCACCGAACGCATCGATGCCGAGGCGCTGTACGCCGGTCCGCGGCTGCGCGGCGTCGCCAACATGGCGGTCGGCTTCAACAACATCGATGTCGCCACCGCCACCACGCTCGGCATCCCCGTGAGCAATACTCCCGGGGTGCTCACCGAGACCACCGCCGACCTCACCTGGGCGCTGCTGCTTGCACTCGCGCGGCGCGTGCCCGAGTCCGAGCGGTACCTGCGCGCCGGCCGTTATCGCATCTGGGGCCCCGACCTCTTCCTCGGGACCGACGTCGGCCCCGGCGCCTCCGGTACCAGCAGGACGCTCGGCATCATCGGCTACGGCCGCATTGGCCGCGCCGTGGCCCGCCGCGCGCACGGCTTCGATATGCGCGTGCTCGCCTACGACGTGGTCCGGGCCGACATTGACGCTTCCGATACCGTCACCTGGGCCGAGCTCGATACCCTCATCGCAGCATCCGACTTCATCACGCTGCACGTGCCGCTCACGACCGCGACCCGCCACCTCATCGACGAGCGCACGCTCCGCCTCATGAAGCCGAGCGCGATCCTGATCACCACCGCGCGCGGCGAGCTGGTGCACGAGCACGCCCTCGTCACCGCGCTCCGCGAACACTGGATCGCGGGCGCCGCGCTCGACGTGTACGAAGACGAGCCGGCCCTCGCGCCCGGACTCGCGGACTGCCCCAACGCCGTGCTCGTGCCCCACATCGGCAGCGCTTCGACCGACACTCGCGACCGCATGGCGCGCCTCGCCGCCCACAACGCACTCGCGCACCTGCGCGGCGAGCGGGCACCCAACCCGGTCAACCCCGAGGTCTATGACCTCCCCTCGTTCCGCTCTCCTTCCGGTGCCCCGTGACTGAATTCGACCGGCTTCAGCTTCGCACTGATGTCGCAGGGATCCTGCGCGCCGCCATCGCTGGCGCCGCGCCCGGCCCCCTGGTCCCCCGCGCCCTCCGTGCGCG
>VEPF01000288.1:4569-4914 GCA_012027055.1 Gemmatimonadota bacterium
GCTGGCCTTCGGCAAGGCCGCGTGGGTGAGGGCGCGCGCGGCCTACGACAGCGTCCCGGTCCGCGGCGGCCTGGTGGTCGCGCCCCTGCTCGATGACGCCCCGTGGCCCGGTTCGCCGCCTCGACAGTTCGCTTCCGACCACCCCATTCCAGGACCGCGCAGCGTGGATGCCGCGTACGCGGTGCAAAGCTTCCTCAAGCAGCTGACTGCCGACCACGTCGCCCTGGTCCTGCTGTCCGGCGGCAGCTCCGCGCTGCTCACGCTGCCGGCTCCCGGGCTCACGCTCCACGACCTCGCGGCCACCACCCGCGTCCTGCTCACCGCCGGCGCACGCAGTTGAGCTCG
>VEPF01000124.1:0-3544 GCA_012027055.1 Gemmatimonadota bacterium
CCGGATCTACGTGAGCGGCGCCGGCAGCAGCACCGCGCGGGACGGACGAGAGCTGCCGTTGCTGAGGGACACCGCCGGTGCGGCATACACGCCGGTCACACTGGCGGGCGGCACCGCATACCTGCGGTTCCGGGCGGGCACCACGCCCGACCGCGTCAAAGTGGAAGCCCGTTCCGGCACCCTGTCACCAGGGTCCCACGAGATCCACACGGTCCCCGCGGACGTGGTCCTGCGCACCCCCCCGCCGGCCCAGCTGCCCCGGACCGCCAGGCCGATCGGCCCCATGATCGGCGCGGACATCTCCTTCCTGCCGCAGCTCGAGAACCGGGCGGGCGGCTTTGCCCAAGGGACGGGGACCTTCTTCGAGGGCGGACGGCCGGTCGATGCGATCGCGCTCCTCCGGAACCACGGCTTCAACTACATCCGCCTGCGCATCTTCGTGCAGCCGGATAACCCGCAGGGATACTCGCCCGGCCGGGGGTACTGCGGGCTGGATTCCACGCTGAGCATGGCCCGGCGGATCAGGGCCGCCGGCATGAAGCTCCTCCTGGACTTCCACTACAGCGACTACTGGGCCGACCCGCAGCAGCAGAACAAGCCCGCGGCCTGGGCCAATCTGGGCTACGAGGCCCTGCGGGACACCGTGCGCAGCTACACGAGCGCGGTGCTGCGCAGCCTGCAGCGTCAGGGCACGCTGCCGGACATGGTGCAGATCGGCAACGAGGTCAATCACGGGCTGCTCTGGCCGGATGGCCACATCGGCAACCTGGACGGGCGCGCCGGCCTGCTGCAGGCCGGGGTGGAGGGAGTCGAAGCCGTCGCCCCCGCGATGCCGGTGATGATGCACATCGCGCTCGGCGGCCAGAATCAGGAGGCTCGCTTCTGGCTCGACAACATGCTGGCCCGGGGCGTGAAGTTCGACATCATCGGCATCTCGTATTATCCCCGCTGGCACGGCACGCTCGAGGACCTCTCGGCCAACCTGCACGACCTGGTAGCGCGCTACCACAAGCCGGTGAACGTGGTCGAGTACTCCGACTTCAAGCGCGAGGTGCACGACATCGTCTTCGGCCTGCCCGGTGACCTGGGCAGGGGCACGGCCATCTGGGAACCGCTGGGCTGGAGAAGCGGCCTGTTCGACCGGCAGGGCAACGTCACCGATCTCATGCACGTGTACGACGACCTGAGCGCGCGGTACCTGGTGCATGCCAGAGCCGCGCGCTAGGAGACGATGATGATTACGCTACCCGGCTTCGATTCGCTTCGGACCACCGCGGACTACGATGCTTTCCTGAAGGCGTCCTACCTGGGCGCGAAACCCCGCGTGCAGGAGCTGTGTATCCCGGCGGTGCGGGCGCTGGCCGTCAACGGGAACGAGCCGCCGGGGACGAAGCAGTACCAGGACGCCATCGGCGTCCTGTACGGCATTGCCTACAGCCTGAAGATGGGGCTCAAGTTCGGCTCGCTGACCGGGCCGGCCGACTACTTCGACTACAGGGTCGGGGCGCTCGAGACGGCCTGGTGGTCCGTCGGCGAGCAGTTCGACATCAGCAATCCCGAGACGCTGCGGTGGCAGGCCTTCCTCATAGTACCGGCCTTCGTGACGGCCCAGCTCGTGGACGCAGCCCGGGCGCTGGCGAAAGCCAAGCACCCCGAAGCCCGGTACGAAACGGCGGATCTGGTCACGATCGATGAGGGACACGTGGTGCAGATGCTGCACGTGGGGCCGTACGACCGCGAGCAGCCGACCATCGCCGCGCTGCACGCTTACGCCGCGGAGCACGGCCTCGCCGTGAGCGGGAAGCACCACGAGATCTACATCAGCGATCCGGGGCGGACCCGGCCGGAGAAGCTCCGGACGGTGATCCGGTTCCCGATCAAACCGGCCTGACAGCGCCGGAGCCGACCCCTCGCGGTGCGGAACTCACTGCGCCGTGACCAGCAGCGAAAGTGTGGCGGTGACGCTCGCCACGCCCACGGCATGTGCGCGGATCGTCACCTGGCATTTCGCCAGGGGCGCGGTCGCCAGCGCCGTGCCCAGCACTCCCGCCGCGGTTCTGCTGCCCCGCACGATCAACGGGTAGTCACCGGTCGCGGCGGCGTGTTCGGCCTCCAGGTCGAGCCTGGCGGTGGTGGCCGGGGCGCAATCGAGACCGGCTCGAAGCGCGAGCTGACTCGATGGGGCTCGCCGGCGGCGGAAAGCGCCACCGTTATTGATTGACGCTCCGAGGGCGCTGAAGGCATGTTGCGGGCGCATCCCGGAAGCAGCGGACAACTCTCTCGGCGGAGCGAAGCCATGACCAGGCGCAGCGCGCAGTTCCGGCTGCCATTCGTGGCAGCATTGGTGGTGCTGACCGCGGCGATCATCGGCTGCGGCAAGTCCGGCGACAGCCAGGCGAGTTCGGATGCTGCCATCGGCCAGGACGCAGCTGGCGCCGCGACAGCGAGTGCGGCCAACGCAGATGCCGTCGCGCGCACCGGGGAGAAGGCCAGCATCGTCGTCAACGGTCAGGTACTGTCCGACGAGTTGGTGGCACAGCTGCAGCGGGTGTATCCCGTATCGATCGCGCCGGGACGCTACTGGTACGACGCGGTCTCGGGCGCCTGGGGACGCGAAGGCGAGCCTGTCGCAGGGCAGATGATCCCCGGGCTGGCGCTGGGCGGGCCGCTGGCCGCGGACGCCTCCCGCGGGACGTCCAGGGTCTTCATCAACGGGCGCCAACTGACGGATGGTGAAAAGCTATACCTGGAGCGGCTCTGCCTGACGCCGGTGCTGCCCGGTCGCTACTGGGTCATGGCCAATGGCGTGGGCGGATACGAAGGCGGGCCCGCGATCTTCTGGCTGGGCCAGTGCCCCGGATTGCAGCAGCAGGGCGGCGGATCCGGGTCCAGCACCCGGACGTACTGCGACGCCAACGGTGCCTGCACCTCGAGCGGCGTCCTCGGGACCATCACGACCGCGCCCTACTGAGTCGGGCGGCCAGCGATCCAGTGCTCCCCGCAGTTCCGGGTGGTGGGGCGCTCGACTATCCGACAGCCGCACCCTCCTGCTTGCCTCCGGGGGCCCGGCCGTCGCCGTGGCCCGTGCCGAACGGCACCCCCTCACTGCGCCGTGACCAGCAGCGACTGCGTGGCGGTGGCACTCGCCACGCCGGCGCCGCTCGCGCGGATGGTCACCTGGTACGTGCCGACCGGTACAGTCGCCAGCGCCGTATAGGCCACTGCCGCGTTGGTCTGCCCGGGTTCGACAGTCGCCGGGGTGAACACCGCGGTCACGCCGGCGGGGAGCCCCTCGGCCGTGAGTGTCACCGGCGCGCTGAAGGGCGCGATCCGCCCGATGCCGATCGGTGCTGACCCGGTCCCGCCCTGGCGCACGATCACCATCGACGTGGTGGTGATGGTGATCCCGCCTCCAGCGACGGGAACCTGGAGAACGAGCGGTGTGGTGGCGGGGTGAACGCCGGCGCCGGCACCGCGCACGCTCAGCAGATAGGAGCCCGGTGGTTTCCTGCTTTCGACGTTGATCGCGAGGGCGCTGGTGGTG
>VEPF01000124.1:3554-4051 GCA_012027055.1 Gemmatimonadota bacterium
CGGGGGCGAAGCTCGCGCTGACGCCGCTGGGCACGCCGGTGAGGTCGAGCGCGACCGCGCCCGTGAACGTCCCGGTACGCGCGATGGTGACGGTTGTCGTATCGCTTGCCCCCTTGGGCACGAACAGGGTATCGGGGTTCACTCCCAGAGTGAAGCCGCCGGGAGTGGGTATCACCCGCAGGACGAGCGTGTCCGCCCGGCTGGCCACGCCGGCGCTGCTGCCTCGTACCGTGAGCGGGTAGTTGCCGATGGCGACGTACCCGGCCACGTCCAGGTGGAGGCTGGCGGTCGTGGCCGGGGACGCAACCGAGGCCGGGTCGAAGCTCGGCGTGATGCCGTGAGGGGGGTCGGTGACGGAGAGCGCCACCGGGCCGCTGAAGGTCCCGGCTCTCGCGATCGTGACGGCTGCCGTGCCGCGCCCCACCTGCGGCACGACGAGCGTGTCGGGGCTCACCGTCAGCACGAAGCCCTGGGGGAGCGGCGGCACGGTCAGGGTG
>VEPF01000124.1:4061-4910 GCA_012027055.1 Gemmatimonadota bacterium
CGGTCAGGGGGAGCACCGCCGACTGGTTGGCGACCAGAGACGACGTGCCAGTGACGGTGAGCGGCCAGGTGCCCGGGTCGGCTTCGAGAGCCACGTCCAGCACCAGCCGGCTGGTCACGTTCCCAGGCACGATTTCGCGCGGGTTGCAGGCCGCGTACACACCCGGGGGTGCACCGGTGACGGCGAGATCGACGATCAGTGCGAACGGTGGGATCCGGGCAATGTTGACGATCACCGTGTCGCGCTGCCCCGGCAGCAGCGTGCGCGTCGTCGGAGACAGCCAGAGCGTGAAGCCGCCCGGCGCCGCTTCCTCTACCCTGACCACGAGCGAGTCGGTCTGGTCGGCGAATCCGCTCGCCGAGGCGACGACGCGGACCGTGTAACGTCCCGGCGCGGTGCCATCCAGGGCGGCGACGGTCAGTTCGACCTCGTCCATGGGGTAGGCAATCGAGGCGGAGGCCGGCGTTACCGCGAGGCCTGCCGGCGCGGTGACACGCAGCGTGACGATCTCCCTGAACCCGCCAAAGCGTATGACTGTGGCATAGCCGGTCTTGCTCCCGCCCGCCGCCAACTCCATTCCCTGTGGCGAGACCTCCAGGGTATAGCCGGGCTCCGCAGCGGTGCTGTCGTCGCAGTCTTCGCACTCACGCAGGACTTGATACCCGCGCCCAGGCAGAGGAGCACCAGAGTGCGGACCAGGTGGCGGGGCAGGGAAGACATGGCGGTGGGCGCCCGGTGAAGGATGGGGCCTCCAAACACCGTTCAGACGCTGCCTCCACAGTACGTCAGAATCGAGCGTGCCAGCAAGGTTCCGGGAGGTCCCGGGCGGGCGGGCAGCCGACCCGCCCG
>VEPF01000419.1 GCA_012027055.1 Gemmatimonadota bacterium
CTCCGGTGGGCTCGTCCTGCGCGAATACGGGCCGGCCCGCGCTCCGCTTCTGATCGAGCGCGGCCGCGGCCGCGCCCCGCGGCGCGCCCTGGGCTCCCGTGCCCAGCACGCCGTCGACGATGACGTCGTAGGCCGCGGCATGGTCGCCGTGCGAGCGGACTACCTCGACGCCGTGCAGCAGCGCGCCGTCCGGTTCCTTCTCCGTGGCCACCACCAGCGCGCATTCGCGGCCCCACTGCCGCAGGCACCGGAGCAGAACCAGCAGGTCGCCGCCGTAGTTGCCCACGCCGGCGGATCCGAGCCCCCGCCCGCGCGGGAAGAGCCGGTCGAGCACGAGCGCCGCGGCGCGGCCCGCGTTCTCCATCAGCACGCGGTCCGGCACTCCGAAGCTCTGGATGGCCCAGGCGTCGAAGCGCGCGGACTCCGCCGCAGTGAACACAGCGACGTCTTCCCGCCCGTACACTCCGCAACGATCGTCTTCACCCATCAGCGGGCTCCGGCTGGATCAGGGTCCGGCGCTGGCAGTTCGGGGCGCGCCGCCTCCGGGCGGCGGTGCCTGGGCGCGGAAGCGCCGCTGCGCCGGGAGAACCGTTACTTGTAGCTCTGGCCGATGGTACGCCCGAAGCTGATCTCGCCGTTGTCGATCCGGATGTTGAAGCCACAGTCCGGGTTCGAGCAGACCCACGCCTTGTAGGTGATCGGCGCTCCATCCCGGCCATAGTCCGAAAGCGGGAGCATGGTCCCCTGCTCGCACTTCCGGCACGCAGGATACTGCTGTGTGTTGTCCGCCGGCATCTCACTCCCCTCCCCTCAGCGGTGCTCCGTACCAGGCCGTGCGCTGCAAGCCACGTTCCACGCGTCGCCGGCCACAGCCCGAAGCCCGCGTCAGCGTTCCCGCCCGCGCGGGTACGGCGAGCGGAACGCGTCGTCGAATTCGAACACGTTCTCGAAGTCCGCGCGCGTGTCTCCGTCCTGCTTGATCAGGATCCCGGCATCCACGAGCGCGAACACGACGTCACCCACGTCGCCGCTCTCGTGGATGCCCCAGTGCTCGAGCACCGTACGCGCCATCGGACCGAACTTCTCCAGCGCCAGGTCGCGGACCCCCTCGGCCAACTCGCGCCCGGAGATGTGACGCGGCTCCGGCAGGCCCTGGAGCACGTGGTGCAGGGCCGACAGCACGAACACGTACACCATGTCGTGAAAGCGCGGGTGATCTTCCCGCAGCCGGTCCAGGACCGCATCATCGAGCACTGCTTCACCCCGCCACGAACTGCTCGCGCGGCGCTGCCGCCACGGACTCGGAACGGAACGCCTCGTAGATCGGGAACGCGCGCGCCAGCTCGGCGGCCGCGCGGCCGACCGCGGTGGCGACGCTCTCGTCCGCGGGCGCGTCCAGCACCCGCGCGATCCACGTCCCGATCTGCCGCATCTCCGATTCGCCCATGCCACGGCTCGTGACCGCTGCCGTTCCCAGGCGGATCCCTGACGTCACGAAAGGCGAGCGCTGCTCGCCCGGGATCGTGTTCTTGTTGCAGGTGATGTGCGCGCCCTCCAGCGCCGCCTCCGCCACCTTCCCGGTCAGCTCCGGGTGGTTGCGCAGATCGACCAGCATCAGGTGGTTGTCGGTGCCGCCGCTGACCAGCTCGAAGCCCCGCTCCTGCAGCACCTCCGCGAGCACGGCCGCGTTGCGCACCACCTGGCGCGCGTACTCCCTGAACGCCGGGGTCAGCGCCTCGCCGAACGCCACCGCCTTGGCCGCGATGATGTGCATGAGCGGCCCGCCCTGCATGCCCGGGAACACCGCCTTGTCCAGCGCCTTGGCGTACTCCTCGCGGCACAGCACGAAGCCGCTGCGCGGCCCGCGCAGCGTCTTGTGCGTGGTGGAAGTCACCATGTCCGCATGCGGGACCGGGCTGGCATGCACACCGCCGGCCACCAGCCCCGCGATGTGCGCCATGTCCACCACCAGCGCTGCCCCCACTTCCCGGGCAATGTCCGCGAACGCCACGAAGTCGATGCTGCGCGGATAGGCGCGCGCGCCCGCCACGATCACCCGCGGCCGCTCCCGCCGCGCCAGCTCCCGCACTTCGTCGTAGTCGATGCGGCCGTCCGCGCCCACCCCGTACGGCGTGGCCTGGTACAGCTGCCCGCTGAAATTGACGGGCGATCCGTGCGTCAGGTGCCCGCCGTGCGAGAGGTTCATCCCCAGCAGGCGGTCGCCCGGCTTCAGCAGCGTCAGGTACGCGGCCATGTTGGCCTGGGCGCCCGAGTGCGGCTGGACGTTGGCGTGCTCCGCGCCGAA
The DNA here is from genome assembly GCA_012027055.1 of Gemmatimonadota bacterium. Classification (GTDB taxonomy): domain Bacteria; phylum Gemmatimonadota; class Gemmatimonadetes; order Longimicrobiales; family RSA9; genus VEPF01. The sequence goes on from VEPF01000419.1 coordinate 2,306, forward strand.
CAGCTGCACGGCCCGCTCGATGGCCAGGCGCTCCGCCCGGTCCACCCACTCGCAGCCGCCGTAGTAGCGGCGCCCGGGATAGCCTTCCGCGTACTTGTTGGTGAGCACGGAGCCCGCGGCCTGCAGCACTGCGGGCGAGGTGATGTTCTCGCTCGCGATCAACTCGAGCGTGTCGTTCTGCCGGTCGAATTCTCCGACCAGCGCGGCGAACAGCTCGGGATCCTGCCTCTGTATTGCTTCCAGCATATGGCTACTTGACGCGGCGGCTGTAGAGCCAGGTCCGCTTCTGCGCCGCGACCTGCTCGATGCGGCGCTCGGCCAGGCGGTCGGCCGCCAGGTAGGTGGGAATCCCCTGCTCCTTCGCGAGCTCGAACAGCTGCAACAGCGTCTCGTAGATCTCGCCGGCCTTGCGCATCGCCCGGTCCGACGTCCACCCCTTCACTTCCCCGTACACGTTGATCACGCCGCCCGCGTTGATCACGTAATCCGGCGCGTACAGGATGTTGCGCTCGGTCAGCTCATCCCCGTGCCGCACCTCCGCCAGCTGGTTGTTGGCCGCCCCGGCGATGATCTCGAACTTGAAGCGCGGCAGCGTGTCATCGTTGATGATCGCCCCCAGCGCGCAGGGCGCGAACACCGGCGCGTCGATGCCGTAGATCTCGTCCGGCGCCACTGCGCGGGCACCGAACTCACCCACCACGCGGCCCACGCGGCCTTCGTCGATGTCCGTCACCACCAGCCGGGCGCCCTCTTCGGCCAGGTACCGACACAGGTAGTACCCCACGTGCCCGCAGCCCTGCACCGCGATGGTGAGACCCGTCAGGGAGTCGCTGCCGAACCGTTCGCGCGCGCTTGCCTTGATGCCCCGGTAGGTGCCGTAGGCCGTGACCGGCGACGGATCGCCCGAGCCCCCGGCCACGCCCGCCACGTGGGCCGTCTCCATCTGCACGAAGTCCATGTCCTCGACGCTCGTGCCCACGTCCTCGGCCGTGATGTAGCGCCCCTTCAGCGTTTCCACGAAACGGCCGTGGGCGCGGCACAGCATATCCCGGCGGGTGGTCCGCGGGACCCCGAAGATCACCGCTTTTCCGCCGCCCAGATTGAGCCCGGCCACGGCCGCCTTGTAGGTCATCCCGCGCGAGAGCCGCAGCGCGTCGGTGAGCGCCTCGTCATCGGTGCGGTAGTTCCAGAAGCGGGTGCCGCCCAGCGCCGGTCCGAGCGTCGTGTTGTGAATGGCGATGATCCCCTTGTATCCGGAACTGGGCTCGTAGCAGAACAGCACCTGCTCGTGGTCCAGGTCGGCCAGCCGCTTGAAAATTTCCATGGTTCGCTCTCGTCGTTGCCAGGTTGGGGCACCGGCCCTCCGCCGGCGCGCGTCATCCTCCGTACGGGCGCTCCCACGGCTCCGCTGCCGGAGCCGCCGCTTCCACGCGCCGGCCGCCCGCGCCCGCCGCGGCCGTCACCATTGATGGTTCGGCGCGAGCGGCCGGCGCGCAACCAGCCGGTCGGCCCGTACCGAGCGCCCCGGAGCGGCGGTGCCGGTTCAGCTCCGATGCGCGGGCCGCGGCGGCGGCCCGGACCGGGCGCATTCCCGAGCCGCTCGGTCCGCCCGTTCGCTCAGGACTCGCCGTAGCCGTAGAAGCCGCGCCCGGCCTTCCGGCCCAGCCAACCGGCCGCCACGTATTTCCGCAGCAGCGGACAGGGCCGGTACTTGTCGTCGCCCAGGTCGCGGTGCAATACCTCCATGATCGCAGCGCAGGTGTCCAGACCGATGAGGTCGGCCAGCGCCAGCGGGCCCATGGGGTGGTTCATGCCCAGCTTCATGACCTGGTCGATCGCTTCCGCCGTCCCTACCCCCTCCATGAGGCAGTAGACGGCCTCGTTGATCATCGGCATGAGCACCCGGTTCGCCACGCACCCGGGGAAGACGTTCACCTCCACCGGCGTCTTGTCCCGCGCGCGCGCCAGCGCCAGCACCTCGGCCGTGGTCTCGGGCGACGTCTGCAGCCCCCGGATCACCTCCACCAGCTTCATCACCGGCACCGGATTCATGAAGTGCATGCCGATGAAGCGCGTCGGAGCCGCCACGTGCCGGGCGAGTGCGGTGATGGAGATGGACGAGGTGTTGCTCGCCAGGATGCCGCCCGCACCGGTCACGTCCACGGCACGCAGCAGCTGGAGCTTCAGCGCGAGGTCCTCCGGCACGGCTTCCACCACCAGGCCCGCTCCCGCCGCGGCCGCCGGATCGGTACTGGTGCGCAGGCGGCCCAGCGTGGCCTCGCGGGCCGCTTCCGGGAGCGTGCCCTTGCGCACCTGCCGGTCCAGGTTGCCGCCGATGGTGCGCAGCGCGCCCTCCAGCTGCGCCTGGCTCACGTCCACCATGGTGACTGCATGGCCGTACTGCGCGAACACGTGGGCAATGCCGTTGCCCATGGTGCCGGCGCCCAGCACCGCGACGGGAATGCGCTCAGTCATGTGCCTCCACGGGTTGGTTCGGTGCCGCCAGCGGTCGGGCGGCCAGCTGGGCCGGGCTCGGTCCCGGTGTCGGCCGACGGGTGAGGATGAGCAGCGCCGCCAGCAGCGCCGC
>VEPF01000121.1 GCA_012027055.1 Gemmatimonadota bacterium
GCTCTGGGAGCCGAGCTACGATCCGGTGACGTGGCAGCAGCACCGGATCCTGCACCTGTTCCACCAGCTCGTCGGGCAGCGCGACGCGGACGCGCTGGACGCCCTCGGCCCGCAACCGGTCTCGGTACTCGAGTGGGCACCGACGTGCCGCTGAAGTACCGGTGGGCGCAACGGACAAGCCGCGTCGCCCCGCCGGCACCGTGGTGCCCGCGGCCGCGGGCGATCCGCTGTTGGCTGGTCATTCGCGTTGACTTCAACCAGGGCGAGAGACGATGAGTGACGCTCAGGACAGCTCCGGAATCACCCGTCGCACGTTCATCGGCAGCTCGGCCGCATCGTTGCTCGGGAGCGCGGTGGCGGCGCGCGCGTACGCCTGGTCGGGAGCACCTCTTGCCGGCGCCATCGAGGCGGACCTGACCGGGCCAGCCACGCCCGTGAACCCGATGATCTTCGGTCAGTTCATCGAGCACTTTCACCGCCAGATCTACGGCGGCCTCTTCGAGCCGGGCTCCCCGCTCGCTGACGCGAAGGGTTTCCGGAAGGACGTGATTGCGGCCCTGAAGGAGTTGGGTGTGCCCGTGGTCCGCTGGCCAGGCGGCTGCTTCGTCTCGGGCTATCACTGGAGGAACGGCGTGGGCGAGCCGCGCACGCCGGCGTACGACAAGGCGTGGAAGGTGGAGGATCCGAACACGTTCGGCACGGATGAGTTCGTGAGCTGGTGCCGGCTGATCGGCGCGGAGCCATACATCTGCACCAATGCCGGCTCGGGCACCCCCGAGGAGATGAGCGACTGGGTGGAGTACTGCAACCTGGCAGCCGAGGGGCAGTGGGCGAAGCTGCGGCAGAAGTCCGGTTTCACGGAGCCGCACAACGTGCGTTACTGGAGCATCGGCAACGAGAACTACGGGGACTGGGAGATCGGCGCGAAGACGGTGGAGGAGTGGGGCTACTTCGTGCGCGAATCGGCGAAGATGATGCGTTTCGTGGATCCGTCCATCAAGCTGTTCGCCGCCGCCACCACCGACCGGAACTGGACGTTGCCGCTGCTGGAGCGGGCGGGTCGATACCTGGACTACATCTCGATCCACGGATACTGGGACCCGCTCTGGCAGGAGAACAACCTCAGCAACTACCTCGAGTGCATGCGGCGGTCGGTGCAGCCGGAGCGTCAGATCCAGGACGCCATCGTCCTGCTGGAAGAGACGAAGCTCGCGGAGCGGGTGAAGATCGCGTTCGACGAGTGGAACCTGCGCGGCTGGCACCATCCCGGCCACCCGCTCCGGAAGAGCGATGAGCTGCTCGCCGCGCGCGCCAAGAACGACCTGAACGACACCTACACCATGGCCGACGCGTGCTTCTCCGGCTGCTTCCTCAATGCCTGCATCAGGCACGCGGAACATGTGCACATGGCCAACATGGCGCCGGTGGTGAACGCACGCGGACCGCTGTTCGTGCACCCCGGAGGCATCGTCCGGCGCACCACGTTCCACACGCTGGCGCTGTACCATCAGCAGCTGGAGACGAACGCGGTCGCGGCCGCGGTCACCAGTGATCCCATCCCCGACACGAACCCCGTCGTGCCCGCCCTGGATGCGTCCGTGACCCGGAGCCAGGCTGGCCGGACGGTCGCGCTGGCGATCGTGAACCGGCACCCGGAGAGCGCCGTGTCCTGCCGACTGGGGCTGAGGGGCTTGCGTGGGGGCGCAAGATTGAGCATGACGGTGCTGGCGGGCGACAGCCCGGACGCGTGCAATGACGTTGGCCGCCCCGACCGGGTCGTGCCGGAGACCAGCCGCCCGGTGGCCTTCGGCGGGACGGTGGACCTGCCGCCGCATTCCGTGAGCGTGCTCCGGCTTCAGGTCTGAAGCCGCGCGCGGGCGCAGGGCGGAGTGTGATCGATGACTCCGACGTGGTGGCGGTGCGTTGAGGCGCACCGCGCGACGCGGCATATTGAGGTCGGTCGCTCGACCATGAGACAGGGCACACGGAATCGCCCTTGCGGATCCTGAGAGGCCAGGCCAGTTCACATGCCGGGAGGGAGACCGGCGAGCCGGGCGAGGTGGTGGGGCAGGCCCCCGCCCCGCCTCGCTCCCGCCGCCTGCTGTTCCGGCTGGTGCGCCTGCTGCTGGTGCTGTTCACCGGCTACTACCTGTTCTGCGTCCTGCTCCTGCTGGTCTTCCGGTTCGTCCCTCCGCCGATCACGGCCGTGCAACTGCAGCGCCGGATCGAAGCCGTGCTGGCACGCACGGAATATCACCCGCAGCAGCCCTACCGGCCGATCGAGGCAATGGCGCGGCCCGTGCCCCGCGCCGTGGTCGTGGCGGAGGACGGCAACTTCTGGCGGCACGGTGGGTTCGACCTGGAGGAGGTGCGGACCGCGAGCAAGGAAGCGCTGCAGCGGGGCCGCCTGCGGGGAGCGTCGACCATCACGCAGCAGCTCATGAAAAACCTGTTCGGCTGTGCCTGCCGGAGCCCGATCCGGAAGGCCTACGACCTGGCGCTCACGCCCGCGGCCGAGTTGATCCTCGGGAAGCGGAGAATCCTCGAGCTGTACCTCAACGAGGTGGAATGGGGAAAAGGCATCTACGGAGTGGATGCCGCGGCCCGGCAGTACTACCAGGTGCATGCCGGCCGCCTTTCCCGCACCCAGGCTGCGGGCCTCGCGGCGCTCCTGCCCAATCCCCGCCGCCGCACCATCGGCAACACTCCCTGGTATCGCAGCGAGATCCTCCGGCGGATGCGGTATCGCGGCTGGTGAGCCGCCGGCCGCGTACTTCCGGCCGGGTGCATGGCGGGCGCCGGCCGCTTCATTAACTTGAATGTATGCGTTCGTCCCTCGCTGTCCTCCTCCCCGTCCTGCTCTGCTGCGGCTGCGGCGGCGACGCGGTCGAGCCGTCCGACCGGCTGGGCCCGGACACCACCGCGCAGGCCTCGGTACGCTTCGATGACTACTTCGCCGAGCTGGCAATCGAGGATTCCGCCACTCATCAGCGAGGGTTGTACAACGCGCTCGCCGGCTACCGGTTCAGCCGCAAGGCGAGGCTGCAGGTGGCATACGTCGCCCGGCGGCCGTCCGTGCTCGGCATCGCCGTGCTGAAGCGCGGAACCGGGGAGGTGGCGGGCGTCAGGAGCCAGGCGATCGCGAGCGGCAGCGGGACCGTCCCCCTGGGGTCGTTCCCGCGCGACTACTACATCCTGCAAGCGTTCGTGTCGGAGGTCCGCATCGCGGAGATTCGGTTCGCGAGCGAGTAGCCTCGACCCGACGCCCTTGCTCAGCACCGGGAGGTATCATGCTGCGTGCGCGTGTTACTGCGACGGCTGCCGGCGCGCTGGTGCTGGCCGTCACGGCCTGTGCCACCGCACCGTCGGGGGGCGGGTCACCCGGGACCAGGTCCGACGTGATCGCCGCGGCGGAGCTGGCGCAACACCTGGACGAGGATCTCTACACGCTGATCCAGCGAGCCCGCCCCACGTGGCTGCAAACGCGCGCCCCGATCAGCACCCAGAGCGCCCCGGTCATCGTCATCGTGGTCGATGGCGTACCTCAGGAGCCGGGGCTGGATCCGTTGCGCGGGTTCAAGGTGGGTGACGTGCGGGAGGTGCGCCGCCTGAGCGCGAGCGATGCCACGACGCGCTTCGGCACCGGCATGGGCGCCGGTGCCATCCTGGTCACGACGAAACGCTGAGGATACGCGCGGCGAGGGTGGTGACCCGGGGACGTCGACCGGGTGTGCTGGAGCAATGCGCCCGCCGCGACTCGAACGCGGGACCCACAGTTTAGGAAACTGTTGCTCTATCCACCTGAGCTACGGGCGCGCCGGGAACGAATCTAGCGCAAACCGAGCCCCTCTTCCACGGGCTGATCCGGGGTGCCGGAACCTCCCGAAGTAGCGGCGGGCGGGGGCCGGGAACTCGGCCACCTCAGGCTTTCACGAGCACGTCCACGGGGATGCCGGCCAACCGCTCCACGCCGCGGAGGAAACCCAGCTCCAGGAGGAAGACCGCCCCGGCCACGGTGCCGCCCAGCTGCTGGACGAGCTGCGCGGTGGCCTGCGCGGTGCCGCCGGTGGCGAGCACATCGTCGACGATCAGGACGCGCGCGCCCGCGGCCAGCGCGTCCGCGTGCGCCTCCAGTCGGTCCGTGCCATACTCGAGCGCGTATTCCACGCTCACCGTGCGGTAGGGCAGCTTGCCCGGCTTGCGGATCGGCAGGAATGCGCAGCCGAGCCGGAGTGCAAGGGGCGCGGCGAAGATGAAGCCGCGGGATTCCACTCCGGCCACCGCATCGATTCCCCGGTCCCGCCAGCGCTCTGCCCAGTGCTCGATCACGGCGCCGAACAGCACCGGATCCGAGAGCACCGGGGTGAACTCCATGAACAGGCTCCCCGGATACGGGAAGTCGGGCACGTCCCGCAGGGCGGCGCGGACCCGCTCGGCCAGCGTGGCCGGGTCAGCGGCGGGCAAGGAATCCGGCAATGACGGAGGCCAGGACGACATCGATCGGCTCCTGCTCGGAGCGGGGTTCCAGGAGCGCGTGGAAGCCCTGGCGGCGTAGCTCCTCCGCGATGCCCTCCAGGCGCTCGGCCACTTCCGTGGCCAGGTCACGCTCCGGCTCGAACGCGGGCTCCTCGGGCGGTTCAGGTACCGGGGGCACGGGCGGTCCGGCGGACTCGACAGGCGTCGGTTCGGCCTCGTCGGAAAACTCCGGGAGCGGCAGCGGCGCCGATTCGTGGTGCGGCTCGGGCGGTGAGACCCTGGCTCGGCTGAACGGAGGCATGAACACGACGTCATCATCGGCCGGCGGCACAGCGCCACGCCGCGTCACCGCCGGCGGCAGCGGCAGCTCGAGATCCGGCTCCTGGGGCAGCACCTGGAGCGGACCCACGCG
>VEPF01000129.1 GCA_012027055.1 Gemmatimonadota bacterium
GCGGAACACCGTGCCCCGGTCACCACGGGCACGGTGTTACGCATTGCCTCGATGACCAAGAGCTTCACCGCGCTGGCCATCCTCAGGCTGCGCGACCAGGGCCTGCTCGCGCTCGATGATCCGGTGGTGAAGTGGATCCCGGAGCTGGACAGCCTGGCGTACCCCACCAGCGACTCGCCGGTGCTCACCATCCGCCATTTGCTCACCCACTCGGAAGGCCTCCCGGAAGACAACCCCTGGGGCGACCGGCAGCTGGCGCGGAGCGATTCGCTGCTGGGCGAGTGGCTGCGCGCGGGCATCCCGTTCTCGACCGTGCCGGGGCTCGCGTACGAGTACTCGAATTACGGTTTCGCCATCCTCGGACGCATCGTGGCGCGGGTGTCCGGGATGCCGTACGACCGGTACCTGGCGCAGGAGATCCTGCGGCCGCTCGGACTGACGCACACGACGCTGCAGCTCGAGCAGGTGCCGGACGCAGAGCGCGCGCACGGCTACCGGCGGACCGGCGCGGCCTGGGCGGAGGAGGTGCCGCTGGCGCACGGCGCGTTCGGGGCCATGGGCGGGTTGTGGACGGACCTGCACGACCTGGCGCGCTACGTCGCCTTCCACATGAGCGCCTGGCCGCCGCGCGACGAGCCCGAGCGCGGTCCCGTGCGTCGCGCCAGCGTGCGCGAGATGCAGCAGCCCTGGCGGGCTTCGCCGGCATCGGCGCTGCGGGCGGCTCCGGACGCGCCCCTGGCGCTCAACAGCGGCGCCTACGGCTACGGCCTGCGCATCGCGCAGACGTGCACGATCCGGCACATGGTGGCCCACGGTGGCGGACTGCCCGGCTACGGCTCGCTCATGCGCTGGCTGCCGGAGCACGGGGTGGGCATGGTGGCCATGGGCAATCTCACGTACGCATCGTTCGCGGGGCTCTTCGATGAGATCACGGCGGAGCTGGAGCGCACGGGCGGGCTCCAGGCGCGGCAGCCACAGCCCTCGCCGGAGCTGCGGGCGGCGCAGCAGGACATCACGCGGCTGGTCACGGAGTGGCGCGACAGGCTCGCGCAGCGGATCGCGGCGGACACCCTGTTCCTGGATGACCCGGCGAGTTCCTGGCAGGCGCGGCTGCGACCCCTGGCCGCGCGCCACGGCCGCTGCCCCGCGGAGCCAGGGATGGTGCCGGAGCACGCGCAACGCGGCAGCTGGCGCATGGGCTGCGCGCGCGGCTGGCTCAACGTGAGCATCACACTCGCCCCCACCCGGCCGGCCCGGGTGCAGTACCTGAGCGTGCAATCGGTGCTGCCGCCGGATGCACAGCTGAACGGCCTGCTGCAGCAGGCGGTGGCACTGGTGAACGGCTGGGATGCCGCTGCGGCCGCGCGGCTCGCCTCGCCCGGCCTGGACCTGGCCCGCCTCGAGCGGCAGGTGCGCGCAGCGGGCTCCGCATGGGGGCGGTGCAACGCCCGCGAACCGGTGAGTGGTGATGGAAGCAGCACCGCGGAGCTGCGGCTGGCGTGCGAGCGGGGCCCGTTGCTGCTGCGCGCGACACTCGCCGCGGGCGAGCCCCGCTTCACGCGCCTCGAGCTGATCGTGCCGCGCGACCAGAGCTGCGTGCTCTGAGAGCCCCTCCGGTCGCGCTACAGAAGAGCGCCGCGGCCTTGGACGGACCGCGGCGCTCGCTCATCACCGTCCGTCCACGGGCTCAGTTCCCGGAGTTCGGCACGCGCGCGGCTGCCGGCCGCAGCGAGCTCGCGATCGCGCCCGGATCATCGCCGGGGTTGAGTCCGCGCAACTGGTAGCGGTACACGTACGGACCGTATGGCAGCGAGTACTCGGGCAGCGCGGTCGGGCCCCAGGAAGTGATGCCGCCCACGCCCATCTGCCGGTAGTCCACGTTCAGGCGCACCAGGTCGCGGACCGGCAGGTCGGTTGGGTGCCGGTTGCGCTTGGCCGGGCCCTCGTCCAGGTCCGCGGTCAGGTACGGCAGCGCGGTCACGTCGAGCAGGCCGTCCGGCGCCGCCACCAGCAGCCCGGTGCCGCGCGCATTGCGGAGCGCGGCCCAGCGCACGTCGGTGTGATTGCCGGTCTCCTGCGGGCGGCCATAGGGATGGAACTGTGCCGCCACGGTGCTCTGCCAGCGCGCTACCCGCGCGGTCTTGCGATCCCAGTAGGTCTCGTGCGGCCCGGGGCCGAACCACTCGAAGCGGTCCAGCGTCTGGGGCAGCAGCAGCACGGCGCCGAAGCGCGGCATGCGCGGCAGCTGCGCCGCGCCCGGGAGCAGCCTCTGCTCGACACTCACGGTGCCATGCGCACTCACCGCATACGACGTCCTGACCACCGAGGGACCGGCCGCGACCGCGTACTCCACGGTGATGGTCGCCTCGCTCCGCCCGGCACGTGCCAGCTTCGTGGCAGTCACCCGCGCGCCGGAGCCGGCATCCAGCCATACGCGCAGCTTGTTCTGCCAGTCGCCGCCGAAGTCGTTGTCGGTGGGCGCGCGCCAGAAGTCCGGCTGCGGGCCCGCCCGCAGCAGCTCGGTGCCGCGCCAGCGGTAGGAGGTGAGCCGGCCGGTAGCGCGGTCGAGCGCGAGGCTGAAGGCGCGACCGGACAGCCGGTACTGGCCGGCGCTCTCCGCGATCACCAGCGAATCGGTGGCCGCGGTCGGCGTCGCCGTCACCACTGCGACCGGCAGCGCGAACTGCTCCCACGCGATCTCCCAGCCCGCGGGGAGCGCATCATCACCCGCGATCCGGCGGAAGCTCAGCTCGAGGTGCCGCTCCTCGGCCACCGCTTCCGCCAGGCCCGGTGAGGCCACCCGGATGACCGCGCTCTGGCCGGCCGGGATCGCGGGCAGCGCGACCGTCCCGGAGTCCACCGCGCGCCCGCCCCGCCGCAGGGTCCAGAAGACGCTCACATCCGAGAGGTCGCGAAAATCGTAGCGATTGTGCACGCGGAACTCGCCGCCGGTCAGCACCACCGGCTCCGCGGCGATGTACTGGTAGATGCGCCGCATCTCGTAGGCGTGCGGATGCGGCGTGCGGTCCGCGGCGACGATGCCGTTGAACATGAAGTTGCGGTCGCTGGGCACGTCCGGCGGTCCGAAATCGCCGCCGTACGCGAAGAACGGCCGGCCCTGCGCGTCCCGGGAGAGCAGTCCCTGGTCCACCCAGTCCCAGATGAAGCCGCCCTGCAGGTTGGGGTACTTGTCGATGATGGTCCAGTAGTCGGCGAAGTTGCCCATGCTGTTGCCCATCGCGTGCGCGTACTCGCACATGATGAGCGGGCGGTCCTGGTGCGTCTCCGCGTAGTCGATCAGGTGCTGGAAGTCGGGATACATGGGATCGTAGACGTCCGTGTTCCAGCCGCGGCCCGCGCCCTCGTAGACCACCGGGCGCGTGCGATCCCGGCCTTTGATCCAGCCGTAGGTGCTGTAGAAGTTGATCCCGTTCCCGGCCTCGTTGCCCAGCGACCAGGTGATGATGGACGGGTGGTTCTTGTCCCGCTCCACCATCCGCTGCGTGCGGTCCAGGTGCAGGTTCAGCCAGTCGCGGTTGTTGCCGAGCGTGCGGGCCGGGTTGTAGCCGATACCGTGCGACTCGATGTTGGCCTCATCCCAGATGTAGAGGCCGAGCGAGTCCGCCAGGTCGTAGAAGCGCGTGGCGTTCGGGTAGTGCGAGGTGCGCACCGCGTTGATGTTGAACCGTTTCATCAACAGGATGTCCGCGATCATCGACGAGTCGGAGAGCACGTGTCCCCGGACGGGGTCGTGCTCGTGGCGGTTCGTGCCCTTGATGGTGATGGCGCGGCCGTTCACCAGGTAGAGGCCGCCGCGGATCTCCACGCGCCGGAAGCCGATCCGGTAGGTCGAGGCCTCGAGCGTGTTCCCGGCCGCGTCGGTGAGCGTGACCAGCAGCGTGTACAGGTTGGGCGTCTCTGCCGTCCACTGCCGCGGCCGGGGCACGCGGGTCTGGAAGGCGTGCTCGACTTCCGCGGTGGAGTCCACCATCAGTCCGGGCGAGCGCAGCGGCGGCAGCACGGCGCGGCCATCGTTCCCGAGGAGCTCGAGCGTAACGTGGTAGACTTCCCAGCGTCGCGGCTGGTAGCTGCGCAGCCGCACCCGCACGTCGAGCAGCCCGTCCGTGTAGCTGTCGTCCAGGTCCGCGATCGCGAACACATCGCGGACGCGCGTCACGGGCGTGGTGTAGAAGTAGACGTCGCGGTCGATGCCGCTCAAGCGCCAGAAGTCCTGGTCCTCGAGGTAGCTCGCGTCGCTCCAGCGCACGAGCTGCACGGCCAGCAGGTTCGGGCCCGGGCGGACGAGACGCGTGACGTCGAACTCCGCGGGGGTCTTGGTATCTTCCGCGTAGCCGACCGAGTCGCCGTTCAGCCAGACCGTGTAGGCGGAGCCGCCGCCCGCGAAGTGCAGGAAGATGCGCTGGCCCTGCCAGGCCGCCGGGACCTCGAAGCGCGTCCGGTACGAGCCCACCGGGTTGTAGTCGCGCGGCGGGTTGGGCGGATCGACAGGCTTGAAAGGGTACTGCACGTTGGTGTAGATCGGGTACCCGCAGCCGTGCAGCTCCATGGTGCCGGGCACCGGGATGGTGCGCCACGCGGTATCGTCGAAATCGACGCGGTGGAAACCCGCGGGCCGGTCCGCCGGCCGCTGGCTGCAATCGAACTTCCAGTCGCCGTTGAGCAGCCGGAAGCGCGCGGAGGCTAGCGGCGCGCGGGCGAGCGCGAGCGCGCGGGTCTCGTACGGGAAGGACGTCGCCCGGGGCGGCTCGGTATTGAGCTTCCAGACCGCCAGGTCCTCCCAGGCCTCGCGCGGCGCGATGGCGGCCGGCTGCTGGGCGAGGCCGGCAGCGGGGAGCGCCAGCAGGACGAGGCCGAAAA
>VEPF01000274.1 GCA_012027055.1 Gemmatimonadota bacterium
GTGCGGAATGGAGGGGCGCACCCGGCGGCGTAAAGCGCATGGCCCGATTGAAAGAGCGGTCACGGCCGGTTAAATTTGAGGTCCGCATCCCAGCCCCTTCAGGGAGGATTGATGGACGATACCGTGGCCAAAGACGCCAAGCGTTTGCTGCTGCGATACGGCGCGCCGATCTCCGTGGTGGACACACTGCCCGAGGAAGAGCGGATCAAGTACGCGCGTGTACTCATCCGCACTGCGGTCCCGGCTCGGCCCCAGCACCTGCGGGAGATGTTCGCCGTAGACGGCCGGCCCGCAGCGCGTTGAGCCCGGCACCTCCGGGTGCCATATGCGGGTCCGCTCCCTGCCGAGGGGGCGGACCCGCGCGCTTTGCAGGGGGGCTCTCGATTGCTTGACAGTGGGAAGAAGGCGCGAGCAGAATGATGCGCCCCGCCCCCGAATGCAGATACTGCGCTGGAGGATACATGCGTCGCCAGGCGTTCCGCCTGATCATGATGGCCGTGCTGGTGCTGGCGGCCGGCTCACCGTTGCAGGCGCAAGGCTGGGAGCGAGTGCTGCCCGGCGAGAACCGCTTCCGTCCGCCGGTGGCCGACCCGCTGGAGCCGCGCTTCAGCGTCAGTCTGCTGAAGACGGACCTGCTCTCCCGGCGCGGCCCGGAGCGGCCGCCGTTCCTGCTTCCCGACCAGAAGGACTCGGACAGCGACGTGGTGGCGGCGGTGGCGCTCGGCGTCACGTTCCCGATCGCGAGCCTGAAGGAGTGGCCGGGCGGCGGGCTGGTGCTGACCGGGCACGCGGGCGTGCATTCGCGGTTCCGCATCGAGTACCCGAGCCGGGACGAGATGTCGGAGGACTGGGTGGTGGGCGGCGGGCTGGCGGCGGCCTGGGACGAGCTCTCGGGCCGGCTCCGGATCCATCACCGCAGCTCGCACATGGGTGACGAGCGCATGCTGGTGACGCGGATGGCGGGTCGGGAAGCGCAGCGCATCGAGTTTGGGGGCGAGGCGATCGAAGCGACCGGAGCCTACACGTGGGAGGGTCTGCGCATTTACGGCGGCGGCAGCTGGATCTTCCACTCGAACACGGCCAATGAGACGATCCTGCGCGTCTGGGGCCGGGACGCCTGGTGGACGGTGCAGCTGGGTGCCGACCGGGAGTGGTTCCCGCTGGCGGGTGGGCGGCTGGGCTTCAACGGCGGCATCGACTGGCAGGCAGCGCAGCGCACCAACTGGAGAGGCGCGCTGGCGGTGGCCGCGGGCATCACTGCGAAGAACGCGGCCATGCTGGGCTTCACGGTCCGCTACTTCACGGGGCCGTCCACCGTCGGCGAGTTCTTCCTGACGCGCGAGCAGTACCTGGCACTGGAACTGACGGGCCGGTTCTGAGGTCGTTCGGGAACCAGGCGCGGAGCGGCGCGGGCGCAGAAGTTACGAGCCGGCGGCCGGGGGTTTAGACTTCACGGGCACCATGGTGAGAGGACTGCGATGATCGCGCCGGTGGCAGAAGCCCCCGCGGCACTGGAGCGGGCACTGCTCGCATTCCGCACGGAACTGCAGGCGGAGCCCACGGTGGTAGCGCGCGCGCCCGGGCGGGTGAACCTGATCGGCGAGCACGTGGACTACAACGACGGTTTCGTGCTGCCGGCGGCGATCGACCGGGACATCGTGACAGTGGCCGCGCCGCGGGCGGACGCGAGCATCCGCGTGCTGGCCGTGGACACGGGCGAGGTGGATGCTTTCACGCCGCTGGAGCGCTTCCCGCGCGCCGCCGGTTGGATCTCCTACGTCCGGGGCGTGGCGCGGCTGCTCTCGGAGATGGGCGTGCGCGTTCCGGGTGCCGCGCTGGCCATTTCCGGGGATGTGCCGATCGGGGCGGGCCTCTCCAGCTCGGCGGCGCTCGAGGTCTCGGTGGCCAGCGCGCTGCTCGCGCTGGCGGGACGCTCGCTGCCGCAATTGCAGCTGGTCGAGCTGGCGCACCGGGCGGAATCGGAGTTCGCGGGCGTGCAGTGCGGCATCATGGATCAGCTGATCAGCGTGTGCGGCGCGGTCGACCGCGCGGTGTTCCTGGACTGCCGCAGTCTCGAGTTCGTGCACCTGCCGGTGCCGGCGCAGCTGCGCCTGGTGGCGACCGATTCCGGCGTGCGGCGCGACCTGCGGAACTCCGCGTACAACGACCGCGTCAAGGAATGCCAGGGGGCGGCGCAGCTGCTCGGCGTGCGCTCGCTCCGCGACATCGAGCCCGGGGACTTCGCGGCGCGGGAGGGCGACCTGCCCGACCTGGTGCGGCGGCGGGCGCGCCACGTGGTCACGGAGATCGAGCGCACGCGCCAGGCCGCGGCGGCGCTGGAGCGCCAGGACCTGGCGCAGTTCGGCCGGCTGATGCGCGAGTCCCACGAGAGCCTGCGCCGGGACTACGAGGTGTCCATCCCGGAGCTGGATGCCCTGGTCGAAGTGGCCTGTGAGGTCGATGGCGTCGTCGGGGCACGCCTCAGCGGCGCAGGCTTCGGCGGCTGCACCATCTCGCTCGTGAATGAGAGCGCGGTCGCGGAATTCCTGGAGCACGTGCCGCGCGCCTACCGCGCGCGGACCGGGCGCCCGGCGACCGTGCACGTCTGTCGCGCGGCCGCCGGCGCGTCCGCGACCGACAACTGGACCTGAACCCAACAGCAATCCCATGGTAGTTCAATCCGCCGAAGGGCGGGTGCTCCGCCGGCTGCGGCGGTTCGGCACGGTCGTGTTCGACTGCGATGCGACGCTGTCGGCGGTGGAAGGCATCGACATCCTGGCCCGCCGGCACGCGCAGCAGATCGAGCAGCTCACGGACGCGGCCATGCGGGGTGAAGTGCCGCTGGAGAGGGTTTACGGTCGCCGTCTCGAGCTGGTCCGCCCGGAGCGGGAGCAGCTCGGCGCACTGGGACAGCGCTACATCGCGGAGCTGGTGCCGGACGCCGCGGAAGTGGTACGCGCATTGCGCGCGGAGCGGATCGAGGTGCGGATCATGAGCGGTGGGCTGCGGCCCGCCGTGCTCGTGCTCGGGCAGGCGCTGGGACTGGCCGCGCACCAGGTGGCGGCGGTGGACCTGTCATTCGACGCCGATGGCCACTACCGCAGCTTCGATGAAGCGTCGCCGCTGACGCGGGCGGGGGGGAAGCGCGAGCTGTTGAACATCTGGCGCCAGGAGCTGAAGGGACCGGTCATGTTCGTGGGCGATGGCGCCACGGACCTGGAAGCCCGGGACGTGGCCGACCTGTTCGTGGCGTATGCCGGCGTGGTGGCGCGGAGCGCGGTGATGGCGGGCGCCGACGTGGTGGTGCGCTCGAGCTCGCTGGCACCGGTGCTCGCGCTGGCGCTGGCGGGGCAGACGCCCCGGCTGCCCGAGCACCGGGCGCTGCTGGAGAAAGGGCTGCACCTGCTGGACGACGAGTATCACGCCTATCTGCCCAAACCCGAGCGCGCGCATGCCTGATTCCGGCGCCCGGCCGTTCGGCCGGGTCTTCATGCCCGGCCCGACCGATGTCCGGCCGGAGGTGCTGGCCGCGATGAACCGGCCGATGATCGGACACCGCGTCCGCGAGATGGAAGAGCTGATCGCCCACGTCCAGCCCCGGCTCCGGGCCGTGTTCCGGACCGAGCGCCCCGTCTACATCTCCGCATCGTCGGCGACCGGCCTCATGGAGGGCGCGGTTCGCAACGGTGCGAGGAAGCGGGTCCTTTCGCTCGTGAACGGCGCCTTCAGCGGGCGCTTCTTCCAGATCGCGAAGGCCACCGGACTGGCCGCGGACGCGGTCGAGGTGGCATGGGGCGAGCCCCACACGCCCGACATGCTGGCCGAGGCGCTGCGCAAAGGGCCGTACGACGCGGTGACCGTGGTGCACAGCGAGACCTCGACCGGCGTGCTCAACCCGGTCCGCGAGCTGACGGAGGCAGCGCACGCGGCTGGTGACGTGGTCGTCCTGGTGGACACCGTGAGCAGCATGGCGGGTGCCGAGTTCCGGACCGACGAGTGGGGCGTCGACTTCGTGCTGACCGGGTCGCAGAAGTCGCTGGCATTGCCGCCCGGCCTGGCCTTCGGAGTGGCGCAGCAGCAGATCCTGGAGCGTGCCCGGGCCAAGACCGACCGGGGCGTCTATTTCGACTTCCTGGAGTTCGAGAAGAACATTGCGGGCAACCAGACTCCCAACACACCCGCGGTTTCACTGTTGTACGCGCTGCGGGCGCAGCTCGACCTGATCGAGCAGGAAGGCATGGAGGCGCGTCTGGCCCGGCACCGGGCCATGGCGGAACGGGTATGGTCATGGGTGGACCACATGCGCGAGGAGCGGGGCGTCGCCATGCGCGTGCTGGCTCCGGCGGGCTACCGTTCGCCGACCGTCTCCTGCATCACCGTGCCCGCGGGCTGGAGCGGCCCGAAGCTGTACGCGGCGGTCAGGGAGAGAGGCTTCGAGATCGCGACCGGCTATGGGCAGCTGCGGGAGCAGACGTTCCGGATCGGGCACATGGGGGATCATACGGTCGCGACAGTTGAAGAGCTGCTCGACGTGCTAGAGGTTGTGCTGGAGAACGGATAGAGACAAGGGCCAGGGGCCAAGCGCCAAGAAGGTCGAAGGGTGCGGGGTCCCGGCCTGCTGATACCTTCCTGGCGCTTGGTGCTTGGTCCTTTGCCGCAGGCCCTGCCATGACTTATCGGATCCTGATCGCTGATGCCATCGCGCCGTCGGGGCTGCTGCCGCTGACGGCGGACGCACGTTTCGAGGTGATCACGCGCACGGGGCTGGCGGGCGAAGACCTGGCGCGGGCGATCCGCGGGATGCATGCGGTGGTGGTGCGCAGCGCGTCGCTCATCACGCGCGATGCCCTGATGTTTGCCGTCTCGCTGGTGC
>VEPF01000266.1 GCA_012027055.1 Gemmatimonadota bacterium
CGTCCACGTCGCGGTCGAACGCGACCGCAGGGACGGCCTACAGCAAGCAGCTCACGGCTACCGGCGGCCTGGGCACGTTCACGTGGACCGTCTCGAGCGGCACCCTGCCGGCCGGGCTCACGCTCACCAGCGGTGGCCTGCTCAGTGGCACCCCGACCGCTGCGGGGACGGGCAGCTTCACGGTCCAGGCGAGCAGCGGAGGCCAGAGCGATACGCAGGACCTGACCCTCACGGTCGATGCCGCAGCCGGCTCGGTCATCGTGCTCAACGTCGGCAGCAGCGCGACCGCCACCGTGACGGCCGGCCAGAACATCGTGATCCCCGTGAACGTGGATCTGTCGCAGCGCGGGGCGGAGAACCTGGCATCGCTCACCGTCAGAATGGCATGGGATACCGCCCGGTTCACGTACGCCAGCAGCAGCGCCGGAAACTGGGTGGACAGCAATGGCGACCCGGCTTCATACACGAACAACCTGAGCACGGCAGCCAGCGGCTACGTCACTTTGGGTGGATACACCGCGGAGGCGACCACCGCATCGTTCACGCTGCGGACCATCACGTTGACTGCCAGGAGCACTGCCAGCCAGGTGACCAGTGCGGTCACCGCGAGCAACATCGTGGCGGGTAATGCGAGTGGTCAGCCCATTACCGTCACGCCGCGCAATCTCACGGTGACCGTCAACCCATGAGCGGCTGCATGAGTTGGTCCGGAATCGCGCGCACGGGCGCGTTCCTGTCAGTCGCCGCCGCTTCGGTTCTGGTTGGCGGCTGTCGCGACCTGTCGCCAATCGCACCCGGGGATGGCGGCCAGCCGACTCGCGTCTATGGTGCTGGCGCCGTGCGGTTGTCGCTCAGCCGGGCTCCGGGCGCGGAACCCGGCACCTTCGTCTACACCTTGCGGCTCATCGATCCCGGTTCACGCGTAGGCGCCTATCAGGGCAGGCTTTCGTTCGCGGCGGCGGACATCGCCGTGCGCTCGGTGCTTGCTCCGGAAGATGCTGGCGACGAGTTCCACGTCATCAACGCCGAAGGAATGGACCGCGGCGTGATCCGCTTCGCCGCACTGTCGCTCGATGGTTTCGCGGATGACCGGGTGCTCACGGTCCTGGTACTGCCGCGCACCGGTGCGCCTGCCATGCCGTTCTCCGCGACGCTCGACGTCGTATCCGACCGCGGCGGTGTGCCGCTGACCGTGCGAGAACCGGCTGGCTCCTTTGCAGCACGGCCGCAATTCAGTCTCACGTCCGGCTGGGCGGGACCGCCGTTCATTGCGCTGGAATTCGATACGGTCCCAGCGCGCCGGGTTGCCCCGCGCGCGAGTGTCGCCATCCCGACGATCGTCAACGTGGACTCGGCCAACTCGTTCCAGCTGGACAGCCTGCAGAGCCGTATCACCTGGAACGTTCAGCAGCTGACCTTCGACTCCATCAAAGCTGCTTCCGTGCCTGCCTGGAGAATCACCTCCGATGCTTCTCAGGCCGGGAGCGGCATCGTCTCCTTCGTTGCAGCGGACCTCTCCCCCTTGGCCGGCAGCAACGTCATCGTCACGGCGTATTTCACGGCCGCGCCCGATACATCCGGGACCATGGTCAGCCTGGAACCGCTCGCCGCCGCCGATGCGCAGGGCACGAGTTTCCTTGCTTCGGTCCGGCCGCGAGCCCTCGCGCTCTGCGTCGCTCCCCCCGGTGACTGGGGGGATGCCAACGGCGATGGCGTCGTCAACATCATCGACGCCCAGCAGGTCGCACGATACAGCGTCGGGCTGAGTGTCCTGGACACGACGGCGGTGCAAATCCGCGGTGACGTGACGGCTGACCTGGCGGTGAACATCATCGATGCCCAGCAGGTAGCCCGCTACAGTGTCGGCCTGAGCGCCAGCCCCCGCACCGCCACGCCGACGTATTCCTTCCCGCCCACCACCAGCATTACCCTGGTGTCGTCCCAGACGCTGGCGGTGGGCGCGTCCGCCCAGTTCGTCGCCCGCACCTTTGCCGGCACCGAAACCACCGGCTGCGCGAGCGTTACCTGGACCAGCAGCAACAGGGCCGTGGCAGTTGTCAACGAGGCAGGCCTCGTGAGCGGCATCGCCTCCGGCTCCGCCACGATCACGGCCGCCTCGAACGGCGTCTCGGTGGCGGTCCTGGTGACCGTGTCCTGAACCGCGCCCGGTGCTATTGACTGTTCGGGGAAGCCGTGCCATAGCTATGGGTACGGCTTATCCGCATTCAGGAATGAAGATCTATCTCCGACTGCTGCCGGGATTCCTGCCGCTGCTTCTGGCCTGCGGCGACGGCGGCCCGAGTGGGCCGGCGACACCACCTGTAGTCATATCCACCAGCACGCTCCCTGACGGGGCGGTCGGCGCGGCCTACTCAGCCAGCCTGGTCGCCACCGGTGGCACGGGAAGTCATGCCTGGAGCCTGGAGAGCGGCACGCTCCCGGCGGGCCTCTCGCTGTCCGTGGGCGGGGCAATTGCCGGAACCCCGACCACCGCCGGCACCAGCGCGTTCACCGTGCGAGCCACCAGCGGCACTGCCAGCGCTACCCGCGGCTACGCCATCAACGTCCTGCCGCCCGGGATCGAGCTCACCACCACGCCTCTGCCGGACGGCGTTGCGGGCACACCCTCCCGCCAGACCCTCGCGGCCGCCGGTCCTCGCGGCCGCCGGTGGCACCGGCACGTATGCCTGGAGCCTGAGTTCGGGCGACCTTCCGGCCGGCCTGACTCTCTCCGGCCTGGGCGTGATCAGCGGCACTCCGTCGGTTGCCGGCACGACCACCTTCACCGTGCGGGCGACCAGTGGCGGCAGGACCGCCACGAAGGTCCTCGTCGTCACGATAGCCGTACCGCCGCTGAGCGTGGCCACCGCCGCCCTCAATGATGGTGTGGTGGGCGCCGCATACAGCGAGCTGCTCGCCGCCACGGGTGGGGTCGGCGGCTACAGCTGGAGCATGGCCGGCGGCTCGCTTCCCGTCGGGTTGGCACTGTCACCGGCAGGGGTAATCGCGGGCACGCCTATCGCCGGGGGCGCCACTACCTTCACGGTTCGAGTCACCAGCGGGAGCCAGCAGGCGACGCGGGCGCTTACCATCACCGTGCAGTCCCCGTCCGTCAGCATCACCACGACGAGCCTGCCGAACGGCACCGTCGGCCAGGCTTATGGTCAGCAGCTGGCTGCCATCGGCGGCGATGGGAGCTACGCCTGGACGCTCGCAGGCGGCACCCTCCCGGAAGGACTCGCACTGTCGGCCGCTGGGGTCATCAGCGGCACGCCCGCCGCGGTGGGCACCAGCAGTTTCACCGTGCGCGTCGCCAGCGGCGGGCAGGCCGCCAGCCTCGCTCTCGCCATCACCGTGCAGCTGCCGCCCGTCACGGTGATCACCGCCGCTCTGCCGGCGGCCACCCTGGGCGTCGCCTACAGCCAGCAACTTGGCGCCGCCGGCGGGACCGGGGCGTACACCTGGAATCTCGCCGCGGGTGCGCTGCCGCCCGGGCTGGTCCTCTCTGCCACGGGTCTGCTGTCCGGCACCCCGACGGCTGCGGGGACGAGTACATTCACCGTCCGGGCGACCAGCGGAGCCGCGAGCGGCGACCGCGAACTGACGCTGGTCGTGCTGGTGCCCGAGGTGACCATCGCCACGGTCGCCCTGCCCAACGGCACCGTCGGGCAACCGTACAACCAGACCCTCGCGGCTTCCGGCGGCAACGGCACCTTCGCCTGGAGCGTCGCCGCCGGGACGCTACCCTCCGGGCTCACGCTCTCGTCCAGTGGCAGCATCAGCGGCACACCGAGTGCCCCCGGCACCAGCACCTTCACGGTGCGCGCGGCCAGCGGCGGGCGGGAGGCGACCAGACAGCTGACCATCATCATCGGGTCAGCCCTGCCGCAGGTCATCATCACTACCGCCTCGCTGGTGCCCGGAAACGTCGGAGAACCCTACTCGGCGGTGTTGCTGGCTACGGGGGGAAACGGCCTCTACTCGTGGAGCCTGATCGGCGGCACCCTGCCAGCTGGCCTGGACCTGTCGGCGTCGGGCGCGATCAGCGGCACGCCCACGGCAGCGGGCAGTGCCGGCTTCACGGTGCGCGCCGCGAGTGGCGACCAGGCCGATACCGCGAGTCTGTCGCTCGTGATCGGGGCAGCGTTGCCGGACGTTGCCATCACGACCGCCGCGCTGCCTGACGGTACCCAGGGGGCGCTGTACAGCCAGCAGCTCAATGCCACCGGCGGCACGGGCGAGTTTGCGTGGAGCCTCACCCCGGAATCGAATCCGCTGCCTGCCGGGCTCACCCTCTCCGGATTCGGACTGATCTCGGGCACGCCCACCGCCGTCGGCGGTCCGACCACGTTCACGGTGCGAGCGATCAGCGGCAGCAAGTCGGCCAGCAAGCAGCTCTCGATCAACATCGTGTATCCGCCCGTCCAGGTGACCACCAGCGCCCTGGCCGACGGTGTGGTGGGCGCCGCCTACAGTCAGACCCTGACGGCATCGGGTGGCAACGGCACCTACACCTGGGTACTGGCAGCCGGCTCGGGCCCCTTGCCGGTGGGGCTTTCGCTGTCCTCGGCCGGGGTGATCAGCGGCACGCCGACGGCCGCCGGCACGAGCAGCTTCACCGTCGAGGCCAGCAGTGCCGGTCTCACCGCCAGCAGGGCCCTGAGCATCACCGTGGTGCTGGTCCTGCCCAAGGTCCAGGTCACCACCACCACCCTGCCGGGGGCCACTGCCGGTACGCCGTACACGCAGCAGCTTGCCGCCACCGGCGGCAACGGCACCTATGCCTGGACGGTCTCGGCGGGGACCCCGCCGCAGGGGATTACGCTATCGGTCGCCGGGCTGCTGAGCGGCACCGCCGCCGCCGCCGG
>VEPF01000192.1:0-442 GCA_012027055.1 Gemmatimonadota bacterium
CGGAGCCTCCGAGGCCAAGGATGGTGGGGTGGAGTGCGGCGTCTGGGTGCCGGCGACGACGGCTGACTACGCCCAGCAGCAGCGATCCGACCTGCTGGCAGGACCGCTGGCGCGCCGTGAGTGGACGGATGCCCTCACAACTGCGTTCACCGTCAACCGCAGCATCGAGGGGACGCCCGCCCCTCCGGCTCCCGTGTGGCGGCGGCGTTACCACCCCATCCGAGAGGGCTTGACTCAGCGTTATCAGGTCGATTTCCGCTTCGGACACGGCGAACCGGGAGGATTCCCCGGCGTCATGCGCCACACCTGGCGGTGGGCCTGGAAGACACTGAACCCGACCGTACTGCCCATGGATGTCGAGCTGATCCGGCGGACGCTGATCGATCACGCAGCCGACAGGGTGATGACCACCTCCGACGGTCGCATGGGTATCCCCTACCTG
>VEPF01000192.1:452-24284 GCA_012027055.1 Gemmatimonadota bacterium
CATGGATGCGAGAAGAGCGGCGATGGGGTTCTGTGGGAAGAACATCGAGCTGGCAGCGCAACTTCTCTATGAGGCGGAGCGGGACCCGGGCCCGCGGGGACGTCGGCTCCACGAGCTCGGAGCGACCATCATCGACTCGTTCGCCGAGACACTGCCCATGTCGCCTCCCGTGGGCGACGGCTTTGACTTGTTTACGGGCAAGGTTGCGCCGGCCGTCTGGTCAGTGGGCCAGCAGTTCATCCGCACGGTGGCAGAGCCCATGCGCGACCTCATGGACGCCTATCGCCGCGAGCAGGCCTTGGGGACGGAGCACCCCGAATGGCTTCGCTGGGCCCAGGATTTTTCCGATTGGCTGGTCACGCAACAGAGGCCGGACGGATCGTTCCCCAGGAGCTGGAATCCCGGCACGAGCGAGGTCGCCAACCCTGACGGCAGCGCAACCTACGCCGCCCCACCGATCCTCGTGGCCACGTACCAGGAGATGGGTGGGGAGGCGCCGTCCGCGGGCAACGCCGAGCGCTACCTGGCGGCCGCGGTCCGGGCGGGCGAGTCCCTGTGGGCTACCGCTGGAACCCGAGGTCGATTCCAGGGCGGTGCCGTGGATGCCTCCTCGGTCTCTGTGAAAGTGGACGGAGAGGCGGGATACCTCTCGATGAGGGCGTTTCTGGCACTGTATGAGGCGACGCAGCATCCCAAGTGGCTGGAGCGTGCAAAGGTCGCGGCCGACTTCACGGAGAGTTGGGTCTGGATCTGGAACGTGCCCATGCCCGCGGACGCCAAACTCGATGAAATACACTGGAAGCCCGGTGTGTCGACCATCGGCCTTTCCTCGATCACCGTAGCGTCCCGGGGATCGGTCCACGTGTACCTGTCTTGGGCGGCGCCCATGTACGTCCAGCTCTACGAGTACACGAAGGATGAGCACTACCTCGACGTGGCTCGGGTCCTTCTGCACGGCATCGACCCCATGCTCGAGCTACCCGGCCGTAGCTACGGCCTCTTCCTGGGGCCGGGGTGGGTGCAGGAGCATTGGGGGATGAGTGAGAACAGAGGGTACGGCCAACCGGGAAAGTGGCTGCCATGGCTGGCGACGGTTCGGCTGCACGCGATCATGGGCATCGAACAGCAGGATCCCAGCCTGCTCGAGCAGCTCGTCAAGTAGACGAGGCGTCTCCGCCCCACGCGACGCATGCGTCGCGGGCCAGGTCAGGCGCGAGCGCCACAGGGGCCGCGCGCACCGGCAGGGTGCCGGCATCGGTGCGTCCGATGACGTCGCTTGTGGCTCTAGTCTCGTCCCTCTGTGTCGGCGCATTATGGTTGGCGACGCCGACGAGCTCTTCCCGAACAACCGCGCATTCCACGAACGCCTGACGAAGCTGAGAATCGAGCACACCTTTGACGTGGCGCCGAAAGTCGCGCACAGCGACCACGACATCATCCTGAAGCTTGGCTACGACGTTTTCCTGTTCTGGAACAAGGCCTTCGCGAAGGCAGAGTAGCCGGGACGCAACCACGAAGCACGACGATAGTTCGGTTCTTCTTCCGCGTTTGACCCAAGACACGAAGAGGCCGTCGGAATACCGACGGCCTCTGGTACGATCTGGAGCAGCAATCGAGCTGAGTTGCCTTGCTACTTCCTCGGCGACGGTCCCTTGAACTCCGGCTTGTCTGTCATGGTGCAGTTCGCCTTGTCTCCGTCCACATCGAACACCATGAACTTGGGTGACGCAGCCGTATATGGCGTCCACGCACCGGCGCTGTTCCCATTCGGATTTCCGAACTTGGCGAAGTTCGTGTAGTAGTCCACCATCTGAAGGCTCAGCGCCTCATCTCCCTTTGTGAACGGTCGCCAGCTGTGCCTGAAGGAGTGGAACACATACCAGAGGTCCGAGGAGTGCCAGGCTCCGTTGTCATCACCCGGAAGCGGGCGGGCAAACAGATAGGCAGAGACAGGCATCGATCCCTTCTCTGCGCGCAACGCACCAAACGCTCGTAACGCGTCGGTCGCGTCTCTCGAGTCGTTTGCGGTGTACCCGAACATGTACGGGATATCCGGGATTTCGTTGGCGCGCGCCATCTTGGAGAAATTGCCGGTCAGCACGTAGTCGTCTATCACCGGACCCAGCATCCCCGGACGGGTGTTGGTTTCCTTCGCATAATCCTCGTACATCTTTCGAAGGTCCTCGAAAGACATCTTCCGCATGTCTTCAAGGGTCGTCTTCGAGTAATGGTCCAGCATCTTCTTGGTGGCTGCCTGGGCCGTGTCGAGAGGGATCCCCGGCCTGTCGTCGCTGATACCGCCGCCGCTCATGCTGATCGCATGGGCAATCAGGTTCCGTGAAAGCGGTGAGGCGACCAACGACTGCACGCTGCCGGCACCGGCACTCTGACCGAAGATGGTCACGTTGTCAGGATCGCCACCAAACTGCACGATGTTGTTCTTGATCCACTTCAACGCTGCAATCTGGTCGAGGAGGCCGTAGTTGCCAGACACCTTGTGAGGACTTTCAGCCGAGAGAAGAGGATGCGTGAGGAATCCCAACGTGCCGAGCCGGTAGGTGACTGAAACCAGGATCACGCCTCGCGAAGCCCAATCCTCACCACCGTCCATCTCCGGTTCAAAACCAAAGCCTTCACGATAGCCTCCCCCATGAATCCACA
This sequence comes from Gemmatimonadota bacterium, assembly GCA_012027055.1. GTDB lineage: Bacteria > Gemmatimonadota > Gemmatimonadetes > Longimicrobiales > RSA9 > VEPF01. The sequence continues at coordinate 3,114 of VEPF01000192.1, forward strand.
TGGCCACCGGGAGCTTCTTCCCTGTCTGGCCGGCTGCGGGAGTCCACACGTTCAGGTACAGGCAGTCTTCAGCAAACGGTACCGACCCGCTGGCGCGCCATTCCCTGCCGTAAAAGCTCTGCGGATCCCATGTCGTCTGCATGGCAGCGGCGCCGTACGTGTCTGCCGTCTTCACGCCCGTCCAGGCCAGGACCGGCTGTGGTTCCTTCCAACGGAGGTTTCCAACCGGAGGCGCAGCGAAGGGAATTCCTTTATAGGAAATCACTCCCTTGGTCGGTGTGGGCACACCGATCACCTGCCCACCCTCAACAGTCAATGTCGGGTTCGAGTTCGAGCTTGAGTTTGACTCGCTGCCGCACGAGACCAGTGCTACTGCAGCGAACGTCACGAGACAGAGTGATAGTTTCTTCATGTTGGTTTAGCGTGTTGTGTTGTTGTTGACGGTGACGGTTGAACTATACCACAGCATGAACGGGCAGTGATGATTGTCCTCCGCCTCCTTTTCCTCCGTCGATTTTCGTGATTCTCGGTCGCCGGCTGGCGCGTCCCCGTTCGAGAAGCGCAAACGAGGCGGCTTTTCGCCTGTGATTCTGGCCAGATTGAACCAGCAGGGTGCCGGCATCGGTGCGTGCGACGACGTCGCTTGTGGCGCTAGTCTCGTCCCTCCGCCACCTGCCGATACAGGTCCTGGTCGTACGCCTCGAGCGCGAGAATGCCCGTCAGGTGGTTGACGGTCACCCACGGCAGCCACCCGATCTGCCCGGCGACGCCGCGCTGCCGCATCATGCTCCAGCCCTCCTGCTGCCAGCCCGGACCGTGCAGATCCCAGGTGCGACCCGGGATGGCCACCATGCTCTTGGTGTTGTGCATCAGGATACGAGCGATGGTCAGGTAGTGCGGGTCTTTGGTGTGATCATAGAGTCTGGCGTACTCGTCGGCGTCGCCGGCCATCCACTGGTCCACGAAGAACGCCGTGCTGTTGATCTTGTTGACACCGATGGTATTGGCGCCACGCTTCCATCTCAGCGCCGCATCATCCTCGTCCACCGGCATGGGCACGTTCCAGGCGTAGACCCAGGTTTCGGCGAAGTCCGCCGCCACCTTTGCGCGGCGCAGCCAGCGCGGGTCCTTCGTGTCCTCGTACAGCGCCAGGTAGCCCTCGAGCGACAGCGTCGCCGCTTCCTTGTCGAGAATGTTGGGATTGTCCAGCGTCCCGCCGACGAACGCGTCGCGTGAGTGATACGTCAGCCACGAGTACTCGCCAGCCCGCTCCGCCGCGGTGAGGACCCGCTGCTGCCCGGTCACCTGTTTCAGCTTCACCAGGAAAGCCATCGCGTTGTAGGTCGACGTGCTGGACTCGTTGAATACCTTTCCGGTCCCCATCTCCCAGGAACGCGGGAAGCTGCCGTCCGGGCGCTGCTGGCCCAGCAGCCATTCCCCGAACTGGCGGCACCACAGCAGCCAGTTCGGGTGCTCGCGCCCCTTGGCCAGTTCCCGCTGATAGGCTATGAGCGCCCAGCGCATGTCGTCGGTCAGCGCGCGCAGGTGGACGGCCAGGAACAGGTCCGCGCGCGTCACCGCCGGCTCGCCGGTGTCCAGGTTGAACCCTTCGCCGCTGGGCGGCGCGACCTTCACCTCGCGCGCGAACGTGTCCAGGATCTTCAGCGCCAGCTGCCGTTGATTCCGGCCGCGCGGGCTCTCGTCTCCCTCGGCCTCCTGCAGCAGCAGCGCGGCGCCCTCGATGTTCTTCCCGACGAAACCCATGATGGCGTTCATGAACCAGAGCTGGTCGCCGAGCTCGCCCGTGGTCGAGTAGTACCAGAACGGCAGGCCGGTGCGATCCCCGACCGTGCGGATGGTGCTGGTCAGCTGGTCGGCAAGGATGCGCTGCATCATGGCCATGTCGTAGTGCTGGACCTCAGGGCTCAACGTGCTCCAGCCCCAGCGCCAGCTGTTACGGTAGAAGTCGTGGAACGACTCGTCGCGGCCGAACCGGAACGCCAGCTGGTACTGCTGGGTGAGACCGTCCCGGAAGGGGTGAAACCGCCGCCCGCTCGGCTGATTGCGCAGGGATGCTGCCGACAGGGCCGACAACGGGGCCGGCTCCATCGATCCCGGGAACCAGTACCCGAACTCGATCTTCTGGTCCGCGGTTTCGTGCGCGCCCAGCGCCCCGAACCGGAAGCGCTCGTCGATCATCGTGATGCCCCGCATGTCGCGCGAGTCGGCGGCCGTCGTGCCCCCATCGGGGTGTCGGTCCAGGACCGCTACCGACGTGCCATCCTCGAAGTGCAGGCCATACACGGGGAGCGGGAAGCCGTCCTCGCGCACCTGGAACGTGCCGGCCCGGAAGTAGGGCATGCCGGCGGGCGCGTTGTCGGTCAGGTACTGCGGCCCACCGTAGATCATCCCGGGTGCGAAATGAGCCACATCCGGGAAAAGCAGCGACGCGTCCGTGGCGAAGGTCACGGCCGAGAAGAAGCCGCCGGGCGAGCTCCCGGCCACCCGCACCGTGCGGGACAGCTCGAGGGCCGTGTCAACGGACCAGGTGTCCTCGAACCGCAGCACTACTCCTGGCGCCGGAGCCAGTTCACCGATGGCGACGTAGCCGTCCCCGGATTTCCGGATCGAACGGTAACGGGCGCTCAGGTCGGTGACTTCCACTTCGCTCGCGTATGCCTTCGCGCGCACCGGCTGGAGCTGCTGCACGGACGCCAGCCCGGGCGCTTCGACCCGGATGCCCCACCCCTCGGCATCGGAGCCGACCAGCAGCACCCGGCCGCCGTTGTCGAGCTGCCCGACCAGCACCTGCTCCTGCGGCACCCCGTACCGCACCGGCCCGGCGCAGTTGCGATTCTGCGCCCGAGCGCAGCCGCCCGGAGGCGGCGCGCCCGGACCAGCCTGCGCCGGCCCGGCCGCCGCGCACAGCACGATCGCGGCCACCGGCAGCAACCGACGAATCCGCCTTCTGGTCTCAGCCATGACTACCTCTCTCGAACGCGGACAGGAAACCGGGCCCGGCATCGTCCCGACTTCGGCAACATTCCCTTCCAGCCCCCGCGCATCGATCGCCTCGCGCGCCGGATCGTACCCACCACCGGGGACGAACACCGTCCCAGTATACTCTCGTCCCGCGCGGCAATCCACACGCACGGCCGGCGTGCCGTCCGCGTCGGTTTGCGGGCGGCCGGCTGGAGCCTCCTCGCCACGGCTTTGCCGGAGCGGGCCGCGCGCGGAAGCCGGACTGCGGGGGTGCGCATTCCAGCCCGCCGGCCCCTTTCCGGGGCCTTTCACCGGCGAGGATGCCCATGGTACGTTGCGTTTTGGGTTGTTACAGGACGGTTCCCAGACCTCCGTGAAGCCGCCAATCGGTGGCGAACGCGCGCCCCGGCGGTGACATCGGACATCTTGGAGGCCCAAGATGAGTACCGATACGACGCCCTCTCCTCTGACCCGCTACCTCCGAGCCATGCACACTTGTCTCCGCGGAATCGGACATCCTGTCGGTGGAGTCTCTCCGAAGCTACTCGTGACCCGGGCGGTCGGCATCGCACTGACGCTGCTGCTGGGATCCGCAGCCGCCTGGGGGCAACAGCAAGCGCAGCCCGCCCGGAGCCAGCAGGCGCCGGCCGCGGCTCCCGGTACGGTCACCTTCAACACGGTGATCACCAAGCTGAAGAACCAGCAGCAGGTGTTCAGCAACACCATCATCCAACCCGACCTCGAAGCCGCGGCCAGAGCCTGCGCAGGACAGGATTTCATCTGGATCGAGATGCAGCACAGCACGCTGACGTGGCGCGAAGCGCAGCAGCTGATCGAAGTGGTCGCCAAAGCCGGCTGCATCCCGTTCGTCCGCGTGCCCTCGGCGAACGTCGGCGACATCCAGAAAGCCACCGATGCCGGCGCGCTGGGGATCATCATCCCCATGGTCGAAACCGTTCAGGAAGCCCGCAACGCGGTCATGTTCGCCAAGTTCCCGATCGGCAATCGTGACAACCCGAATACCAGGCCCTGGGGTCACCGGAGCTCCGGCGGCGGCCAGGCCTCCACGCTCTGGGGCAGGGATTACGCCACCAACGCCAACAACAACATCTTCATCCTCATCCAGATCGAATCGCCGGCCGGCGTCGGCATGATCGACAACATCCTCGAAGAGGTCGAGGGCATCGACGCCGTCATGGTCGCGAGCAACGATTTCGGCCTGCATGCCGGCGACCGCGATGGCTCCCCGACCTACGCCGCGCGTGAAGAGCTCGTCCGCAAGTCCGTGCTTGCCCACGGCAAGATCCTCGTCGGGCCTTCGAGCTGGCGGAACCGCCCCGGCTACATGATGTTCCAGGGCCGCAGGGATGCCGCCACCACGGGCTACGAGGTGCGCTGACTCGTTGTCTTTCTGACTGCATGACGCCGGTGGAACCCTCCGCCTGAAACAGGAGCGAACATGGCTGATCCTACGGTATCGCGCCGGTCGTTCATTTCGATCGCGGCCGCGGCCCCGGCTGTGGCCGCCGTTGCCCCAACCATGGCCCTCGCAGACCACCAGCAGGCGGGTCCCGCGAAATGCGGCCCGACCGCCATCGCGGAGTTCCTGCCGCCGCCCGAGCGCGTGCGGATCCTGCCCGCGGTCGCCCGGTCGGTGGTCCCGGCCCCGCAGTACAACGCCGAGGAGATCAAGCAGATCACCTCGCAGGGGAAGGACGTCCAGCTGCTGTTTCCGAGCGGTATCGACGAGTTCAACAAGGCGCTGTCCGAAGTCGACGTGGTCTTCGGGGCGCTCAACGCCGAGATGTTCGCCCGGGCAAAGAACCTGCGCTGGCTGCAGACGACCGAGGCCGGCGTGGACATGCTGCTGTTCCCCGAGCTCATCAACAGCAACGTAGTCGTGACCAACATGGCGCGGGTGTTCGCGCCGATCATCTCGGAAACCGCCATCTCCATGCTGCTGGCCCTGACCCGCGGGCTGAACAAGTACTACTTCCCGCAGTTCCAGCAGAAGACCTGGAACGCCGAGCGGAACCTGGTGGAAGTCGAGGGCATGACCGCGGGATTCGTCGGCATGGGCGGGATCGGGCAGATCACCGCCGCGAAGCTGCACTCCGCGTTCAACATGAAGATCCTGGCGACCGATGCCAAACCCATGGCCAAGCCCTTCTTCGTGGACACGCTCCGGGAGCCGGACTGGTTCATGGAGATGGTGCCGCAGGTGGACGTTCTGATCGGCGCCGCACCCAGCACCCGCCTGACCGCGAACATGTTCAATGAGAACGTCTTCCGGTCCATGAAGAAGACCGCCTACTTCCTCGGTCTGTCGCGCGGCGCGCTCACGGACGAGGCGGCGCTGGCGCGGGCGCTGAAGGAAGGCTGGATCGCCGGCGCCGCACTCGATGTGGCGAAGACCGAGCCGTTGCCGAACACGAGCCCGCTGTGGGAATGCCCGAACCTGATCATCACTTGCCACACCGCAGGCTTCGCGCCGCAGCGGCGAGTCCGGCTGATGGCACTGTTGGCCGAGAACGCCCGGCGCTATGCGAACGGGCTGCCGCTGATGAACGTGGTGGACAAGGAGCGCGGATACTGATACGGGCTTCCGGCGTCGTGTGAACCGTTCGCGACTTCGCTGAAAGTCGCGAACGGTTCGGCCCGATCGGCCGAATCACCTCGGGGCAGTGCCGCCGCAGTACGTCTTCGGAGCATGCACATCCACGTCTTCGATATCTGTCGAAGGGAGACTCCAATGAGCGGAGCGAAAACCGGTCTCGGGAGCCGGACTCTCGGGTTGGCCGCCGGCCTGCTGTTGCTGGTACCCACTGCCGCGCTGGCGCAGGGAACGGCCGTGCCACAGACCATCCGGGCAACGATCGACATAACCAGGCTGGGCGAGCCGATCGACCCGCTCATGTGGGGCCATTTCATCGAGAACCTCCGCAACTGGTGGGAAGGCGGCGCGTGGGCCGAAATGATCGGCGACCGGAAGTTCTACTATCCGATCGACAACGACACGATCCAGGACCCGCCCAACGGCCGCAGGGTCAACCAGTGGGTGCCGGTCGGCCCGCAGAGCGGCGTGGTCATGGACAGCACGCGGGGCTACGCGGGCAAGCACTCTCCGCGGATCGCGCTGGCCGGCACCAGCCCGCGAGGTATCCGGCAGGCGGGGATTCCCGTGCATGCGGGGCAGAGCTACACCGGCCGCATTGTCCTGGCGGGTGATCCTGCGGCCAAGGTGGACGTCAGCCTCGTATGGGGGCCCGGCCCGCAGGATCGTCAGACAGTGAGCATCAAGGACGATCTGTCGCAGGAATTCCATACGTACCCACTCAGCTTCACCTCACGCGCCGACAACCGGGCCGCCGAGCTGCACATCGTCGGGACGGGCTCCGGCTCGTTCCTGATCGGCGCCGTCTCGCTCATGCAGGCCGACAACGTGGAAGGCTGGCGGCCGGAGTTCCTCGCCCTGTTCCGCGAGATGCGGGTCACGACCATGCGGTGGGCGGGCAACTTCTCGGCGGGTTATGAATGGCGCGACGGGATCGGGGATCCCGACCGGCGGCCGCCCCGCTACGAGTTCGCCTGGCGTTCGCTCGAGCCCAATGACGTCGGCACGTTCGAGGTCCTGGCCCTGAACCGCCTGGTCGGCAGCGAGCCGTACATCGGCGTGAACGCCGGGCTCGGCGACGCGAATTCCGCCGGGCAGTGGGTCGAGTACGTCAACGGGTCGGTGAATACGCCCATGGGCAGGCTACGCGCCCAGCACGGGCATCCGCAGCCCTTCGGCGTGAAGTGGTGGGGCGTCGGCAACGAGATGTACGGCGAGTGGCAGATCGGGCACATGTCGATCGATCACTACGTGATCACGCACAACATGTTCGCCGAGGCGATGTGGGCCGCGGACCCGTCCATCAAACTCATAGCCTCCGGGGCATCGCTCTATCAGATGCACGCGGACTCCCGGGACCGCCCCCGCGTGGCCTCGCCCCCTTACGCCTACGACGGGCCGTTCGACTGGTCGGGCAACCTGCTGCGGCACGCCTGGCGGAACATGAACTACATCTCGGAGCACATCTACGGGCCGTACGGGATGAACGGCCAGTACTACGACGCCGCCAGCAAGCAGTGGGTCCGCGATACGCTCGCGCCCGTACAGGACCGCTTGCGCAGGATCCCCAACCGGGTCCGCGGCGCCTACGAGGAATGGACCGGCTACCTCGAGCGCATGCCCTGGCTCAAGGACAGTGGCATCCGCCTGATGATGGACGAGTGGAGTACGGGCGGCGGCGACATGTTCGCGGGCCTGACCGTCGGACTTACGCTCAACGAGTTGTTCCGCCACACCGACGCGTACGTGCGGTCGGACCACACCTGCGCACCGTGTGCGATCAACTACAACCGCTACGACCCGCCGGTGCTGCGCGCCAACGGCCTCGTGTTCAAGATGCTCGCCAACAACTTCGGCACGCTGCCCATCCTCGACATCGGCGGCAACTCGCCGCAGCCCCAATTGCGGGGGACGGTGGGCATCGACGTGCCCAGGACCCCGTCCGGCAGCCCGACGTATCCGCTGGACGTGATGGCGGCCCTGTCGAGTGATCGCGGCCAACTGACGATCACGGTCGTCAATCCGAGCGCGAGCCCCCAGCAGCTCCAGCTCGAGGTCGCGGGCACCACGCTCCCGCGCAGCGCCCGGACCTGGACTGTCTCCGGTCCCGACATCCAGGCGCGCAACGTGGCGGGCGAACCGCCGCAGATCAGGTTGGTCGAGTCGACCCTCGCGAACGCCACGGCGCCCTTCACGGTCGCGCCGTTCAGCATCAACCTCTATCAGTTCCAGGTGCGCTGATGCCGCGTGGCAGCCGTCGTTTCCCCGATTGTCCTACCCCGACCGGAGCAGAACCATGATCAGGCATGGTGGCTGGATGATCTCGACCCTCGTCATTGCGCTCGGCCTGTTGCCCGCGGGGGCATCGGCACAGGGCCAGCAACTGGCGATCAACGACCAGGGGTACCTGGCGAAGCGGGGTCTGAATGTCCTTGTCTTCGACAACGCGTTTACCGGCGTCTTCTTCGACGAGAAGTGGTCGGGCATGTACATCATCCAGCACGGCGTCCGCACAGCCGGCGGCGGCGCCGTCCGCCTGAGTGCCACGCCCGAGCAGTGGGACCTGGTCCCGCAGATGGTCGAGCGGAAGGTCGACAGGGCGACCAACACCATCGAGGTGACGCTCCGCTACCAGGCGTACGACTTCAACTCGCGCATGGTGGTCAGGCCGGAGGGCGAGGGCTTCAACATCTCGGTCTTCGTCGACAAGCCCGTGCCGGTGGCTCTCGAGGGGCACGCCGGGCTGAACCTCGAATTCCGGCCCACGCAGTACCGCGAGCACACGTACGTGATGGACGGCAGGCCCGGCATCTTCCCGTATTACGCGGCGGGGCCCACCGCGTCGGTTCCGCCGGAGCAGGTGATCCCGATGTACCCCTCGGGGCACACCACCTTCGACCTGCACGGGCACCCGAACTTCATACGGGCGCTCCCGCTGGCTGCCGGGAAGACGCTGCTGATGGCACCGGAAGACCCGGCGAGGTTCGTCTCCATTCGTTCGCTGTCCGGTGATGTGCAGCTGATCGACGGCCGCAATCTCTCCCAGGGCAACTGGTTCGTGGTCCGCTCGCTGCTCGCTACCGGGATTACCGGCAAGGTGGCCGAGTGGCACATCGATGCGAACACGATCCCCGACTGGACGCGCACCCCCAACATTGGCTTCTCGCAGGTCGGGTATCACCCCTCGCAGCCGAAGCGCGCGGTCATCGAGCTGGATCCGAACGACACGCCGCTCCCGACCGCGTCGCTGATGGAAGTCCGGCCGGACGGCAGCCAGGTCGAGAAGCTGAAGATGAATGCCCGGCCCTGGGGCAGGTACCTGCGCTTCAACTACCTGGTGGCCGATTTCTCGGCGGTGAAGGATCCTGGCACGTACCTGATCAGGTACGGCACGCAGCAGACGGGCGCATTCCCGATCGCGGAGAACGTCTACGAGCAGGTCTGGCACCCGACTCTGAATGTGTACATCCCGGTCTCGATGGACCACATGTTCGTGAACGAGGCCTATCGCGTGTGGCACGGCGCGGCCCACATGGACGACGCGCGCATGGCGCCGCTGAACGAGCAGCACTTCGACGGCTACCGCACGGGCAACACCACCAACACCCCCTACGGGCCGGGCGAGCGGGTTCCCGGAATAGCGGTCGGCGGCTGGTTCGACGCCGGCGACTTCGCCATGCAGGGCGGCCACCACGGTTTGATGGTGGCAACCCTGGCCGAGATCTGGGAGACGTTCCGCCCGCAACACGATCAGACGCTGGTGGATCAGCAGCTGCACTTCGTGGACATCCACCGGCCGGACGGGAAGCCCGATGTGCTGCAGCAGCTGGAGCACGGGGCGCTCCAGGTCGCGGCGCAGTTCCGCACCATCGGCGGCCTGTCGCGCGGCGTGGTGGACGGCTTGATGCACACGTACACGCACCTGGGCGACGCCTCGACCCAGACGGACAACTTCATCTACGACCCGTCTTTGAAGCCCTACGAGGTCCGGGACGGCAAGAGCGGCACGCCCGACGACCGCTGGATCTACATGCCGTCGCCGGCCGGCACCAGTTACCTGGGCATCGATGCGCTCGCGGCCGCGAGCCGTACGCTCCGCGGTTTCAACGACACCCTGGCGACGGAATGCCTCGAGCTCGCGGAGCAGGCATATGCCAAGGCGCGCGCGACTCCGCCCCCGGCGCAGGCCGCTGGGCCCGGACGGTCCTATGCCGGCAGCGAGACGGCTGCGGCCATGCAGCTGATGATCACGACGAAGAAGCCGGAGTACCGGGACCGGTTCAACGAGCTGATCTGGCCCGCGCTCGACCAGAACAGCGAACGGAACCTCACGCTGGCCGTGCGGGCGCTGCCCTTCATGGACGCCGCCTACGCACGCAGGCTGCGCCCGTACGCCGAGCGGTACCGGGCCGCGCTCGACACGGTGCTCAAGGCCAATCCCTACGGCGTGCCGATCGGCACCGGTACCTGGGCGGGCAACAATCCGCTGGTCACCTGGGCGACGACCAACTACTACCTCCACAAGGCGTATCCGGATCTCTTCGCGACCGACCTGGTGACGCGCGCGTTCGACTACCTGTTCGGGACGCACCCGGACCACAACTACTCGTTCGTCTCGGCGGTCGGCAACCGGCCCAAGCACATCGCCTACGGCAACAACCGCGCGGATTTCACCATGATTCCCGGCGGCATCGTGCCGGGCGTGCTGATCCTCAAGCCGGACTTCCCCGAGAACATGGACGACTGGCCGTTCATCTGGGGTGAAAACGAGTACGAGATCAGCTTCAGCGGGAGCTACATCTTCCTGGCGATTGCCATGAACGAGATGCTTGCGCAGGAGGCCAGGGGGACGCGCTGAAGCGACACAGCCCGAGAGTCGGGTAGTCCCGCAGTGAACGAGACGGCCCGGCCGGCGCAGCGCAGTTGGCTGCCCGGCCAGGCCGGCGTGCCTCTCCCCGCCTGTCGCCGCTCTACCCTGACGGTCAGCGCAGGTACGGAATGGTCAACGGGCCATCGGGCAGCACGGCCACGGCCGGCCTCCCACCCACGCGGCGGAGCATGTCGTCCACTTCCTCCTGCAGGCGCGTGATCGGACGCAGCGAGAGCGATTCGACCAGCTCCGGCGCGAGCGTCGAATAGAGGGCGACGTCGGCGCGCAGCTGGATGTCCGCGAGCAGCTGGGCCTCCCACTGGTCGAGCCGGGGCGCTGGCAGCGCCCGTATCCAGTCGATGATCGCGGACGGGGAGCCCAGGCGTATCAGCTCGCCGAAATTGCCGTGCTCCGGGATGCCGTCGCTGCACTCGCTCACCGTCACGATGGTGCCGCCCTCGGCCGCGATGCGCGCGGCGGCGGACATCCCCTTCACCGTCTGGTACAGGTTCTGGTCGAGGGGGAAGCCGCTGTTCGACGTGACGACGATGGGGAAGCGTTCCGGCACGGGCACCATGCTCGCGTCTCTCGCCTGCGCGCATCCGGCCCGGTGCGCTGCGCGGTAGTGGCCCGCGCATACGCCCGCGATCTGCTTCGCTTCGTTCAGCGTCACGTTCACCAGGAATTCCGGCGGACAGCAGGCGATCATCTCGCCGATTTCCTGCTGGATGGGGTTGCGGTCGAGCTCGCCCCAGGTGCTCATCGGGTCGGCGATCAGCCGATAGTCGTGCAGGTGGAGAATGGTCTCGATGCCCGCCACCCCGGGGAACACGCCCTTGGCACCACCCGAGAACCCGGCGAAGAAGTGGGGTTCGATGAACCCGATGACGATGCGCTTGTCGGCTTCCAGGTAGCGCCTGTCAACCGTGACGGGGATGCCGCTGGCAGTGGTGCCGATGCGCACGTTGGAGCTCGCGTCGTAGGCGTCGTGGTTGACGATCGCGACCCGGTCGGCCACCTCGCCGAACATCGCCCGGATTTCCGCCGGCGTGTTGGGCCGGTGCGTGCCCGTGCCGATCAGCACCGTGTCGCGCTCCGGTGCAACGGACAGGCCCTCGAGGAGCCAGGGGATCAGGAGACGGTTGGGCACGGGCCGCGTGCCGTCCGACGTCACGATGACCACGCGATCGCTCGGGGCGACGCACGCCTCGAGCGGGTCCGCGGCCGTGGGATTACGGCAGGCGTCCAGAAACGCCGCATGTGGATCTGGCAGCGCCGCGACCGATCTGGGGCGGTACACGCGCCAGTCGGCCAGGTCGGGGTCCATGCGCAGGGGGAGGCGGCCCTTCCCGTACGCGATTTCCGCAATGGGTGCCTGGTTCATTCGTTCAATTGCCCTGTCGGCGGGCACTCGGCTCGGCCGTCAGCCACTGCTTCCTTCGGCTGGAACGGCAAGTTTCGCGGACGCGTCAACCTATGCCTGCTTGCCTACCGTTTCAACGGCGCTCGCCCGCACCTCACGATTGCCCCTGCACGCACAGCCGAGCAGATTCCGGGCGATACCGCCAGGGTGATGGCCAGTGCGGCCGGCAAGCTGCTGTCCGTTGCGCCACGACAAGGGACCCTGGCCGTTCCGGGAGCACTGCGACATGACCCTGTTACCCGCCTTTCAGATTCTGCAGTCCATCATCGCTGCGGCCCTGCCGGGCAGCATGCTGTTGGGCCTGCTCGCCGGACCGACGCGAGGCCCCGTGGCCGACTTTCCGCAGGCTGAAATCTCCAACGGACAGATCACGGCAAAGCTGTATCTGCCGGATGCCCGGAACGGGTACTACACATCGACCCGCTTCGACTGGTCCGGAGCCGTCTACAGCCTCGTGTACCGGGGCCATGAGTTCTATGGAGTGTGGTACGACCGGATCGATCCTGCCGTCGTGAACTGGGTCTTCCGGGGATCGGAAATCGTGTCCGGGCCCTGCAGCGCGCTGGCCGGACCGGTGAACGAATTCGAGACGCCGCTGGGCTGGGACGAGGCGCAGCCGGGTGGCACTTTCATCAAGCTCGGCGTGGGCGTGCTGCGCAAGGGCGAGGGGAGATACAACCGCTTCGTGCCCTACGACGTCCTGGACCCCGGCAAGTGGACGGTCACGAAGGGAAAGGACGCGGTCGAGTTCATGCAGGTGTTGTCCGCGCCGGACCTGGGCGGGGCCTACGAGTACCGCAAGGGGGTGCGGCTGGAGCAGGGGCAGCCGGTGCTGGTGATCGAACACAGCATGAAGAATACCGGCAGGCGCGCCATCAGCAGCAACGTGTACAACCATCACTTCATGGTGCTGGACAGCCAGCCGCCAGGCCCCGACTTCACCGTCCGGGTGCCTTTCGAGATCAACGCGACGCGGCTGCCCCCCGAGGAGCTGGCCGGAGTCCGGGGAAACGAGATCGTCTATCGCCGGCCGCTGGCAGGCCAGGATGAGGCGATAGTGCTGTACCAGGGCTTTGGTGACAGCGCCAGCGACCACCGGGTCACCATCGAGAACCGGAAGACGGGAACGGGGGTCAGGATCGCCGGCGATCGACCGCTGATCAGGAGCATGCTGTGGTCGATTCGGACGGTGCTGGCGGTAGAGCCCTACATCGCGGTCGATATCCAGCCGGGTGGCGAATTGACCTGGAGGGACACCATCGAATACTACACGATCCCGCCGGGCAGCGAGTGAGAGGACTGGCGGAGACGCGTCGCAGGGCTCGGGTGGATCGGGGCTGATCGGCGGCGAGCATCACCGCCGATCAGCGTGTGGGTCACTGTGCGGCCGCAGCGTTCGCTGGCCGTCACTTCGGCCGGGACGGCCGCAGGGTGCGGACGAAGAAGCTGTCCATGGCCGGCCGGGTGATGTTCAGGGCGTCCGAGTAGGCGACGTCGTGATCGGCACCCTCGACGCGCACGTAGTTCACGTCCCGCGCACCCGCCGCCTTCATCTTTTCAATGAAAGCATCGACCAGCTCCACGCGCACGATGGGATCTGCCGTGCCCTGGAGCAGCAGCATCGGCGGTGCGTCCCTGGTGATGTAGCCGATCGGCCAGAACTCCGGTTTCTGCCGCTCCGCGGGCTGGCGGGCGCCGCCCTCGGTGGGAGTCGATCCCGCGGCCACCACGTTCACGTTCCCCGAGACGCCCTGCCAGTCGCAGTCCTCGCCATCCAGCCCGGCGGATTCCGGCACCAGCGCTGCCATCATTACCAGGTGCGCGCCCGCGGAATGGCCGTAGGCGCCGATCCGGTCCGGGTCCACACCCAGCTCCCGCGCGTGCGCCCGCACCCACTTCACGGCGCACTTCACGTCCGCCACCGCAGTGGGGAACGGCGCCTCCCGCGTGAGCCGGTACTCGACGGAGGTGGTGACGTAACCCTGCCTGGCGTAGTCGAGCAGCAGGCCCTGGTAGACCGCGTCGGTCTTCGACCCGGCCGCCCAGCCACCCCCGTGCACGATCACGATGGCGGGCCGGAGCCCGCTGCTCGTCCGGGGCGGCAGCGCCAGGTCCAGGCGGAAGGCCTTGCTCTCGCCCGAGCGGTAGGGCACGTCGCTGAATACCTGGATCTGCTGAGTGGCTCCGGGGATCGCCGGTGAGCCGGCGGGGCTGGCGTGGCAGCCGCTGATCGCGAACAGCACTCCGACCGCGGCGCTCGCAGGCACACACCTGGTTCGCATTGAAATCGTTCCCGTGGTTTCTGGAATCGCTGGGACCGCCGGGGCACCCGCCCGCGCAGGTGCCCCGGCCGCAGCCCCGCCGGCTCAGGATCCGGCCGGCGTGATCTCCAGGTAATCGATGTCGAGGGCGTACTCGCCGCCCAGTATATCGATGGCGTTGTCGCCGGCGCGGAGCTCGGCGGTCACCCGCAGCAGCTTCCGTTCGCCGGTGCCGCGCGTCCCGAGATCGACCGCCCGCCGCGCGGCCCGTGCCGGATCGGCCGGCGCCGTGGCTACCGAGCCTGCCACCAGGGTGCCGTTCACCGAGAGTCGGGGCGTGGCCTCGAAGCCGATGCCCGCATACTCCACGGTCAGGGCATACCTGCCAGCCGTCGCCCTGTGCACCAGGAAGCTCAGCTTGCCCACGTCCTTGGCGCCCAGGCGGGATTTCGCGCCGTTCGACATCGAACCGTCACGCATGATGGCCGAGCCCTTCTGCCCGGCGCTTTCCGCCTCGTAGCGGTTGAAGTTGATCGGGGCGACGTTGAACAGGATCTCGTTGGCGCCCGCGTTGTTCCTGCGGGCGGCATCCGCCGAGGCGCTCGAGGTGACGTGCAGGAACTGGCCGTCGGGCCGCCGTACCAGCGCCTGCGTCCAGCCGGCGCGGTTGTTGCCCAGCTTCTGCACCGGCGTGGGCGCCTCCCACCACGGCCCCACGCCCAGGTTGTTGTTCCAGAAGATGGTGTTGCCGGCTTCATCCCGGCCCGGCCCGTCCAGGCTGCGTGACGTCACCGCGATGATGCCATTGGGCCCGCCGACCGGGAACCAGAATACGTTCGGGGTGCTCTCCGGGTACCGGCCGCTCATGGTCTGGACCGGCGTGCCGCGATCCGTCGGGGAACCCCAGTCCAGCCCGTCCTTGCTGAACTTCAGGTATACCTGCATGTGGACGGGGCCCTCGACGTCCTCGTGGTTGTACACATACCGGCCGTCCGGCAACCGGTCGATGATCACCATTCCCGGCCGCTCCACTCCCCCGGGGATCGCGACGTCGAACACCAGCGGACCCCACGTCTTGCCGCCGTCCTTCGAGACCTTGTGCCCCAGCAGCTGGTTGTAGCCTTCCCTCTTGTGCATTTCGTCCGAGTAGAACTCCACGAAGGTGCCGTCGTCCAGGATCTGGAGGTTGGGCTCCCATATGGGCTCGGCGCCCGGGGCCTCGGCGTAGGTGCTGACGTACTTCCAGCTCCGGCCGAAATCGCCGGAGGTGAACAGCCGCAGGGACATCTTCTCCGTGCCGCGCCCGGGCGGCGGCTGCTGGCAGACCGTGCTCGCCGAGAGCAGCACCGTCCCGGCCGGGATGCCGTGCTGGGTGCGGGGCATCTCGGTGAGATGCGGCTGCCAGTGCAGCTCGCAGCGCGGGCGGTCCGTCACCACCGGGTCCTGCGCGTTGGCGACGAAGTGCCAGCTGGAGCCCTGGTCGGTCGATTCCCAGATCGGGATGCCTTCCCAGCCGTTGGCCTCGTAGGCCAGCAGCATCCGGCCGTTGTCGGCCGGGTTGCTCTGGTGCTTGAGCACCACCACCGTGGCGTAGGCCTGGCCATCGGCGATCTTCGTGCCGACCGCCGCGGGCGTCCCGGGCTGCTGGGCGGCAACGGCCACCGCTCCCGCCAGGCCCAACGCCAGGCAGGTGCCGATGGACAGCGAAACGAAGCGTAGCGGATTCATCGACATGCAGGATTCTCCCGGCGGGGCAGCCCCGCCAGTTGGCGCGTGTGGGCACCGCGGATGCGGGTCTCAGCCCGGTATGCCAAAGCCGGCACGCAGGGTTGGAGCGGAATGGGGTGACTGGCCACGATACGAGCGCCCCCTGCTCCGGTCAAGCGAGGCAACGCGCAGCCCGGAACGGCGAACCGCCGGCCCACTCTTCGTGCGCATTGACACGCGGTCTTCGCGAATCGGCCGCGCGGATGCGCGCGGTATCTTGTACCATGCACCAGAGCGTGCTGAGAGCGAAGCCCACGTCAGTCCGCCGAGCTGAGGAGCGTCTCCATATGAAGACGATGATCGGAGTGACGGTTGCCTTGTTCCTCCTGTCCGGCAGCCAGGGTGTGTTCTGTCAGACGGCAGCGCAGCGGCCCCGTTACGAGGTTCGGAGGGCCGTGGCGCCGGTCACCATCGACGGCCTCGTGAACGAAGCGGAGTGGTCGCAGGCGAGCCCGGCCGTCGAGTTCATCTTCCCCTGGGCGCAACAGACCGGGGCGAAGCAGAAGACGCACGCCCGGCTGCTCTGGGACGATGCCAACCTCTATGTCGCCTACGAAGTCGAGGACACCGACATCGTCGCGCAGTTCACCGAACGGGACGCCTGGGTGTACCGCGACGATACCGTGGAGATCTTCCTGAACGTCCGGCCCGCGCAGCTCGCCGGGTACTACGCCATCGAGCTCAACGTGCGGGGCGCGCTGATGGACTACTTCTGCGCCGATGCCCAGTTCTACATCAGGAAGTTCCAGATGGAGGGCGTCAGGCAGGGCATCCAGATCGACGGTACCCTCAATCAGAGCGAGGACCGGGACCGCGGCTGGAGCGGCGAGCTGGCCATTCCCTGGGACAACTTCTCGGACATGGCCAGGGCACCGCAGGCGGGAACCGTGTTCACTGCCAACCTGAATCGCTGGGACGGCGTGGAGCCCAACCGCCGCCTGAGCGTGTGGGCCGACTCCAAACTGGAACGGCCGCACCCCCATGCCCCAGCCCAGTTCGGCGACCTGGTGTTCGTGAATTAGACCGAAGGCGGCTCCGGAGCGCCGTCACGTTCCAACCAGCCCTGGAGGGACCATGAAGACACCTGTGATGCTGCTGCTTGGTATGGCCATCGCGTTCGCTGCTGGCGGCGCGCACGCCCAGCAGTCGCCCAGCGACTACAGCAATATCCGCGGCGTCAATTACGGGATGCAGGCCGATACGGTGCAGCTGGTGCGCGAGCTGGGCTATGCCAAGCGCCTGAACCTCAACAGCACGCGGATCTGGCTCAGCTACCAGGCGTACCAGCGCGACCCGAAGGCTTACATCGACCGGCTGCGGACCTACATCCGGATCAGCCATCGGCTGGGCTTCACCACCATGCCGATCCTGTGGAACGGGAACAGCCTCGATCCCGCCACCCTGAAGAGCGATTTCCGCGCGACCGGAGACGCGTACGTGAAGGGGATCGTCGATGCGGTGAAGGATGAGCCCGGACTCCTCATGTGGGACATCATGAACGAGCCGCTCTGGAACGACTACGTCAATGCGGCGCCCGCGGACGCAAAGCAGCAGCGGATCGACGAGATCTTCGCCTTCACCCGCTACTACGTGACCTACGTCAAGAAGCTCGACCCGAAGACGCCCACCACGGTCGGACACGTGATCCCGGAGCATCTGAAGGGCGAGGCGGACCTCGTGGACGTGCTCGGTTTCCACGACTACACCGGCCTGCGCTCGACCATCGAGGCATCCTACGACACGGCCGCAGCGTATGCGGCCAAGTACAAGAAGCCGATGATGAACACGGAGACCGGCTGCATCGCCCGGGCGAATCCGTACGACCTGGTGCTGCAGATCTCCGAAGAAAAGCACACGGGCTGGTACATCTTCAACCTGATGGTCTCGGGCTACTGGGGCGAGATCCACGGCATCTTCTATCCGGACGGCACCATCCGCGATCCAGCCATCGTCGCCGCCATAATGGGGTTCTACCGGAACCGGAACCTGGAAACGATCATCAGGCCCATGCCGAACCGGGAAGGACACGTTACCGATGCCATCAAGGGCATCGAAGCAGCCCTGAACGACAATCCGAGCACCTTCCGCTACACCGCCAACTCGATCGACAAGCTCCTGGACGCGGCAGAGTACGCGGCGAACCTGCTCGAATCCGCAGAGATGGTGCCGATGAACGTGCCGCCCACCGCGCAGATCAAGTTCTGGCGCGGGCAGGCACCCGAGAAGCGCGACCGTGCGGCCATCCGCGCGTTCACGTATGAGCTGGGCCAGACACTGAAGAAGCACAACCAGCTCTACTGATCCACGAGCCGCTTCCAATCAGCCGCGTCCCGGTGTCGGGCTCGACGCAGGGACGCGCGCGTGGGCACGCGGCCCGCGCGAATTGTCCGCACGGACGCCCGCGGTATCTTGTACCGGCTGCCCACTCCGGGAACCCGACCCTGGTGAGAACATGACCACTGGACTCCGCCTGGCTGCGCCGCTCGCGTTCACGCTCGCCGTGCCTGTTGCGGCGGCCGCACAGGGCGCCGCGGGACGCACCGCTCCGCCCCGGCCCGAGGGCCCGTGCGACATCTACGCTGCCGCCGGCGCCCCGTGCGTGGCAGCCCACAGCAGCACGCGCGCGCTCCTGGCCGGCTACGTCGGGCCGCTCTACCAGGTCATGCGCCAGTCGGATGGCCGGACGCTGGACATCGGCGTGGTCCAGCCCACCGCTTCGCCGGTGCCCGATGCGGGCGGGTACGCGGACGCGGCGGCGCAGGACCGGTTCTGCGCCGGTACCTACTGCTGGATCACCGTGCTCTACGACCAGTCCGGCAAACAGAACCACCTGCGACAGGCGCCGCGCGGCGCGTTCGTCGGGGCAGCCATGGGCGGGTTCAACACGCTGCCGATCGCGGACCTGGCCCCGGTCACGCTCATGGGCCGGAAGGTCTACGGGATCTTCATCGCGCCGGGCATGGGCCTCCGCTGGAACGACCCGCGGGGCACCGCGGTGGACGACCAGGCGGAAGGGCAGTACTGGGTGATCAGCGGCCACCACTACAATTCCGGCTGCTGCTTCGACTACGGCAACGCCGAGACGGACAGCCGCGATGATGGCGATGGCACCATGGAGACCACGTACTTCGGCAACGCCATCCTGTGGTATACCGGGGCTGGTCCGGGGCCGTGGGTCATGACCGACCAGGAGAACAACCTGGTGGGCTGCGTCACCGCCTCGCCGACCGACAAGCGCTGCCCGGACCTGCCGACCGTCACGTGGCGCTTCGTCACCGCCACGGCCGATGGCGAGCCACACCACTGGCGCACGCTGGCGGGCGACGCGCAACGGGGCGAGCTGCAGGTCATGTTCGACGGGCCGCGCATCAGGAACGACCGGAGCAGCTACGACCCGATGCGGAAGCAGGGCGCCATCGTCCTCGGCAACGGCGGCGACAACAACAACTACTCGCAGGGCACGTTCTACGAAGGGGCCATGACCGCCCCCGGTACGTTCCCGAACGTCGAGACCTATCGGAAGATCCAGGCGAACATCGTGGCCGCGCGCTACGACGTGCCGCGGTTGCGCATCGCGCCGGCCTCGGCGGTCACTGCGCCGCCCGGGCTGCAGACGTTCTCGCCCGGTTCCACGCAGAACACCACCCTCACCTTCACGAACACCACCGACGCGCCCGCGACGAATGTGAAGCTGAGCCTGGCCGCGCCGGTCGGCTGGTCGGTGGCCGCGGGCGCGGCGGACAGGTTCGCCAGCGTGGCGCCGGGCGCGAGCGTGACCGCCACCTTCAGGGTGACCTCGGGGCCGGCCGCGTTCAACGGCGACCTGGTCGGCAACGCCTCCTGGACGGGCGCGGGACGCGCGCAGTCGGAGGTGACCGCGCAGAAGGTGCGGAACGTCGGCCCGGTCAAGCTGAACGAATTCCGCGTCGATGCCAGCCGCAATACCACGGACTCGTTCATCGAGCTGTTCAACGCCGGCGATGCGCCGGTCGACATCTCCGGCTGGAGCCTCACGCAGCACCAGACGATGCTGCCCGTCTTCTCCTCCGTGCAGATCCCGGCCGGGACCCGGCTCGCGCCGCGCGCCTTCTACCTGCTCGGGCTCGCGACCTCAGGCCTGGCGGTGCCTGCGAAGAAGGGTGATGCCACCATCTCCGACCGCCCCACGGCAGGTCTGGCGGCAGGCGACGCCATCCAGATCGGCACGGGTGCGGCCGCCGAGACCCGCCGGATCGCGAGCCTCGGGACGGCGGCCGGGCTGCCGCC
The DNA here is from genome assembly GCA_012027055.1 of Gemmatimonadota bacterium. Taxonomy (GTDB): domain Bacteria; phylum Gemmatimonadota; class Gemmatimonadetes; order Longimicrobiales; family RSA9; genus VEPF01. Next base: position 23,297 of record VEPF01000192.1, read on the forward strand.
GAATCCGCAGGAGCGAGGTCGTTCCTACACGCCGGGCGGGCCTACCACCCTGTGGCAGCCGCTGCCCGAAGGTCCCGTAATCACGATTCCGGCCGGTTCGACCAACGTTCCGGTCGCGAGCGTGGCCGGTTTCCAGGTTGGCCAGAAGCTGGCGATCGGCTACGGCGCCACCTACCCGGTGGTCGGCAGGCCGGTGGAGCGATACGAGGTGGTCACGGTGACCGCCGTCGGCAAGCCGGGCACCCAGGCGTGGCTGTCCATGGACGCGAAGCGGGGCGACACCAACATCAAGGTCTCGTCCGTCGCGAACATCTCGGTCGGTGACCGGATCAGGCTGGACATCGACAGCGAGGGTCACGGGATCGAGTGGGTCACGGTGACACGCGTCGGCACGGCGTCGGTGCGCAGCACCATCCCCGGTCCGCTGCGCGCGGACGAGGACCCGGGCACTGGCCTCGACCTGGCCGAGCCGCTGAAGTACGACCACGCGTCCAACATGCCGTTCAGCGCCCGGGGTACGGGAATCAGCTTCACGCCCGCGACAGCGTTCCTGCACTCCAGCAACGAGCCCGTGCTGCCGCTGGGCACCGGCATCACGCTGGATCAGCCGCTGGCTGCCGACCACCCGATCGACGAGGTGGTGCGTGCGGAACGTGTGACGACGGCTGGCTACCAGGGCGCGCGCCAGCCCGATCAGTGGTTTGGCGGGCCCGCGCTCAGCCCCAGCGCCGGCAACATGGTGCTGCGCGACGCCGCGGGTAACGTGGTCGAAAGCCTGAACTACGGCGCCCTGGTCGAACCCTGGGCAGGCGAAGGCTACCAGGGTACCTCCGGCGCAGGATACCAGAGCGGGTGCAGTGCCGGCTCGCCGGGCACGCCGCCGGCGCGGCCCGGATTCGGCCCCGCGGTCAATCCGCCCCCGCCCCCGACCGGAGCGCCGGCCGCATCCCGGCCGGTCACGCCACCGACAGCAACTGCGCCGAATTCC
>VEPF01000391.1 GCA_012027055.1 Gemmatimonadota bacterium
CCTCGGGCGTGCGCTCCACCGTGTACCAGCCGTTGGCGTACGCCTTGATGCGGTCGCGCACCGCGCCGCCGAAGAGCCGATAGACGGGCACGCCCAGCGCCTTCCCGATGATGTCCCAGCAGGCGATCTCGATCAGGGCGATGCCCATCCCGGCAATGTCATCGATGCGCGCGAAATCGCCGTGGAACATGCGGTGCACCAGCCGCTCCACCTCGAACGGGTCCGCGCCCAGCACGTAGTGCCGCTTCGCCGCCTCCAGGTACGCCAGCACCGCCTCCGTGCGGTTCACGCTCCGCGCCTCGGCCACCCCCGTGAGTCCCTCGTCCGTCGCCACCTTGACGAAGGTCAGGTTGCGCCAGGGCGTGCCCAGCACCAGTGGCGTGATGTCGGTAATGATCATCGGTAGCCTCGCTCAGGTTGTCCGGCGACGTCGTCCGCCGCTCGTGGCCGCTGCACCTACAGTTCCCGCACGCCGATGCGGCCGGCAGTTCCCGCTCGCACCAGGCGGTTGCGGAGCGGCAGCAAGAACGCGTCCGCCGTGATCTCGAAGGCATCGCCCGGCTCGCAGCGCACGCCCGCCGCGAAGCTCAGCGTCGCGGTGCCGAAGCAGTGGACGTGCACGTCGCCCGGGCGGCGGAAGCGGTCGTACTTGAAGTGGTGGTGCTCCAAGTTGGCGATGGTGTGTGCCATGTTCGCCTCGCCGGTCAGGAATTCCTGCTCCCAGACGACGTCCCCGCCCCGCCGCACCCGGCTCACCCCTCGCACTGAATCCGGCAGCGGGCCGGTGCGCAGCTCCGGGCCCAGGCCGCAGCAGCGCAGCTTGGAGTGCGCCAGCAACAGGTAGTTTTGTCGCTCCAGCACGTGGTCCGAGAACTCGTTGGCGAGGGCGAAGCCCAACCGCCCCGGCGAGCCGTCCGACGCGATCACGTACAGCCCTGCCACTTCCGGCTCTTCGCCGCCGTCGAGCGCGAACGCTGGCATGACCAGCGGCTGCTCGCCCGCCACCACGCTGGTGCCATCCCCCTTGTAGAACCACTCCGGCTGCACTCCGACCTCGCCCGGCGCGGGACGCCCGCCCGCGAGCCCGGCGCGGAACATCTTCATGCTGTCGGTGAGCGCCTCGGTCGGCACCGCGTGCATTCGGTCGCGCGCGTCCGCGCTGCCCAGGTGCGTGAGCCCCGTGCCGCTCACCAGCAGGTGCGCGGGATCGGGATGGTCGATCGGCGGCAGCAGCCTGGCCTCGGCCACCGCTGCGCCGAACGCGACGACTTCCGCCACGGCGCGCGCGCGCACGATCTCCGCGAGCGTCACACCGCGCTCGAGCGCTGCCAGCGCGAGCTCGTACACGGTTGCCTCGCCCGCGAACAGCTGCAGGCTGGTGTGGTCGAGGACGCGTGCCACGCGGCGCACGCCGGCGGCGTCGCGCAGCTGGACCAGGCGGAGCGGGGCGTCGCTGGCGATCACGACGATCATTCCCGGCAGCAGGATGAGGAACGATGCATGCCCCGACGCATCCGAGTGGCAGGTGGTACGGCCCGGCCTGGCGCTACCTACTCGTACAAGCCGCTGCCCGCCGGCGCAATGCCCGGGTGCGCGACGGACCGCGGCACGCGGGCGGAACTTTTCACACGCCGGGCGCAGTACCACCGTCACGTTCGGCGCGGCGGGCGCGCTTGTATCCCGGGCGACCCGGCCAGATCTTGCGCAGTTGTCGCCACTCGCCGACCCGGCTCTTGAGGCCGCCATGCCAGTGCCGTTCTGCCGCTCCCCGCACCTCCTGACCAGGGCGCTCGGGGTTCTCCTCGGGCGTTCGCTGCGCGCCGCGCCGGGCGCCGTGCTGGCCCTCGCGCTGTCCGCCGGCGGCCTGCGCGCCCAGACCGACGTCATCCGCGGCCGGGTGATCGGCGTGGATGACCAGCCGCTCGCTTCGGTGCGGGTCACCGCCACCTCCATCCCCGGCAACGTGACACGCTCCGCGCAGACTAACGGCGAGGGCCGTTTCCAGATCGCGTTCCCGAATGGGACCGGCGACTACATCATGGGCTACCTGACCTTCGGGTACGCCTTCCGGCAGTTCGAGATCAAGCGGCTCGCGGACGAAGACGTGCTGCTCGCCGATGCCACCCTCACGCCCATCCAACTGGACTCGCTGGTGGTGGAAGCCACCGTGCGGCAGCGCGTGAACCGCAATGCCCAGACGCAGGACGCGGTGACCAGCGAGCAGGCGGTCGCCGCCGGCGACCTGCCCGTTCAGGCGCAGGGCAACATCGCCGCCATGGCCGCATCGCTGCCGGGCGTGCAGTTGTTGCCGGGGCTGGAAGGGGAGGCCGACGCGTTCTCGGTGCTGGGGCTGGGCGCCGATCAGAACGCCGTGACGCTCAACGGCATGCAGATGGGGGCGAACGGGCTGCCGCGCGAGGCCGCGGTATCCAGCTCGCTCGCCACTTCCCCGTTCGACGTGTCGCGCGGCGGGTTCAGTGGCGGGAACTTCAACATCAGCTCCCGCTCCGGGTCGAATTACCGCGTGCGCGGGGCCAGCCTGCAGCTAACCTCGCCGCAGCTGCAGTGGACCGACCGCGCCGGCCAGGCCCTGGGCAGCGACCACACCAATGCATCCATCAGCGGGATCATGTCCGGCCCGCTCAGCCCCAACAAGGCGTTCTACAGCTTCTCGTACCAGCTGGGCCGGGACACGCGGGAGAACCAGACGCTGCTCAATACCAGCGAGCTCGGGCTCCGCACCGCGGGCGTATCCGCCGATTCCGTGGGGCGCTTCCTGCAGATCCTGCAGTCGCGCGGTGTCCCTACGCTCGCGGGCGACACCCGCGCGCACCGCGTGAACGACAACGGCTCGATCTTCGGCAGCATCGATTTCTCGCCGCCCAGCTCGGCCAGCGGGCATTCCATCGGCATCACCTTCAACGGCAGCTGGAGCCGGCAGGCGCCCGTGTCTGCCGGGTTCACGCCGCAGTTGGGCCTCGAGTCCGCGGGCGGCGAGCGCACCAACTGGGGCGGCGGTCTGCAGGCTCGCCACAGCGGCTACCTGGGCATGCTGCTGAGCGAGTCATCGGCCGGCATCAACGTCACGCGCGACCACGGCGACCCGTACCTGGCGTTGCCGGGCGGCCGGGTGCGGGTCAGCTCGCTGTTCGCCGACGGCCCGAGCGGCGTGCAGACCCTGGCGTTCGGCGGCAGCCAGGCCCTCAGCTCGGCCTCCCGCACCACCACGGCCGCGCTCCAGAACAGCCTCTCCTGGTTCGACAACGGCAACCAGCACCGGATCCGCCTCTCCAGCGAGCTGCGCTACAGTGGCCTGCAGCAGGACCTCTCGTCCAACCTGCTCGGCACCTACTCGTTCAACTCGCTGGCGGACCTGGAGGCCGGGATCCCCGCCACGCTCACTCGCACCCTCTCGGCCCGGCAGCGCTCGACCGGACTGCTCAACGGCTCGCTCTCGCTGGGCGACTCCTGGCGCAGGACTCCGGACCTGCAGTTCCAGTACGGGGTGCGCCTGGACGTCAGCCACTTCACCTCCTCGCCCGCGTTCAACCAGCAGGTGGAGACCGTGTTCGGGCGCCGCAACGACCGCGTACCGTCCCCGGTCACGTTCAGCCCGCGCCTGGGCTTCTCCTGGACGGTCGGGAGGGCGCAGGAGATCTCGGCCTTCATGGGCGCCGCGCGCGTTCCCCGGGCGGTGATCCGCGGCGGGATCGGCGTGTTCGCGAGCAGCTTCAGCAGCAGCTTGCTGAGCGGCGCGCTCGATCGGACCGGCCTCCCCGATGGCGCGCAGCAGCTCATGTGCGTGGGACCGGCCGTCCCGGTGCCCGACTGGATCATCTACGCCGACGATCCGGGTGCCGTCCCCACCCGCTGCGCGGATGGCACCAGCGGCACCGTTTTCTCCAGCACCGTCCCGGATGTGACGCTCCTGGCGCGCGACTACGCCCCCTCGAAGACCGTGCGCTCCAACCTGTCCTGGAGCGGCAGCGTGCTCAATGGTCGCTTCTCGCTGAACGTCGATGGCACGTATTCGCTCAACCTGAACCAGCAGCGTTCCTTCGACCTCAACTTCGACCCGACCACGCGGTTCGCCCTGGGCGATGATGGCCGGCCGGTGTTCGTCGAGCCGACCAGCATTGTGGCGACCACGGGCGCGATCGCAGCTCGGGACGCGCGTACCTCGCCGGCCTTCGCCCGCGTCCCCGCGCTGCGCTCCGATCTCCGCTCCCGCACCGGCCAGGTGAGCCTCCGGTTCTCCCCGATCTACCGCGGACCATCCCGCTTCGGCTGGAGCGCCGCCTACACCTGGACCCGGGTGCGCGAGCAGGGCTCCGGGTTCAACAGCACCGCCGGCAACCCGCTCGCTGTCGAATGGGCCCGCTCCAGCCAGGGGCCGCACCAGCTCAACTACAGCCTCCGCTACCGGCTTTTCGATGCCGTGCAGGTCAACTGGAGCGGCTCGTTCAACTCGGGCGGCGCGTTCACGCCCATGGTCGCCGGCGACGTCAACGGGGACGGTTACCAGAACGACCGCGCGTTCATCTTCGACCCCGCGCAAGCCGATGCCGCGGTCGCGGCCGGGATGCGCGAGCTGCTGGCGAGCGCCAGCGGCCGCACCCGCAGTTGCCTGGAGCAGCAGCTGGGCCGGATCGCCGGCCGCAACAGCTGCCGCACCCCCTGGAGCTCGAGCGCGTCGCGCGGCATCTCGCTCGACCGCGCCAAGTTCCGCATGCCGCAGCGCGGCGAGATCTCCTTCGCGCTGGCCAATCCGCTGGGCGCCGCGGACCTGCTGTTCAACGGGTCGGACCACCTGAAGGGCTGGGGCCAGACGCCCAC
>VEPF01000120.1:0-2453 GCA_012027055.1 Gemmatimonadota bacterium
GAAGCGCTGCGCTTCCTGATCGCCAATCCCACCGCCTCCCTGTACACCAACCGCACGCAAATCCTGGCGGCCGTCGAGTTCGCGTGTCTCGACCTGCTGGGCCAGCGTTGGGGCGTGCCGGTGTCGGAGATCCTGGGCGGGCGCGTGCGGGACCGGGTGCCGTTCGCTTCGTACCTGTTCTTCCGCTACGCCCATCCGCGGGATGGCAGCGGGGAAGTGCGGACCGTCGAACAGCTGGTGGCAGAGGCGAAGGCGCTGAAGGCGATGCACGGCTTCACCACGCACAAGCTGAAGGGCGGAGTGTTCCCGCCCGAGTACGAGCTGGAGTGCTACCGGGCGCTGGCGCACGAGCTGCCGGATGACCGGCTGCGCTTCGATCCGAACGGTGTCTGGTCCACGGAGCAGGCCATCTGCTTCGGGCGCGCGATCGCGCGTTTGCGGAACGACTACCTGGAGGACCCGGTCTTCGGGCTGCACGGCATGCGGCGCACGCGCGAGAAAGTGCGGGTGCCGCTGGCCACGAACACGGTCGTGGTCGGATTCGAGCAGCTGGCGGCCAACGTGCTGAACACCGCCGTGGACGTGATCCTGCTGGACACCACGTTCTGGGGCGGGGTCCGGGCGTGCATCAGGGCGGCCGGGATCTGCGAGGCGTTCCAGCTGGGCGTGGCGGTGCACTCGTCGGGGGAGCTGGGCGTGCAGCTGGCCACCATGCTGCACCTGGGCGCGGTATTGCCCAACCTCACGTTTGCCGCGGACGCGCACTACCACCATCTCATAGACGACGTCATCGCGGGCGGGCCGCTCCCGTACCGCCAGGGGTCCATAGCCGTGCCGACCTCGCCGGGCCTGGGGGTGAAGCTCGACCGCGACAAGCTGGCGGAGTACCACGAGCTGTTCCTGCGCCTGGGCAACTATCCGTACGACAAGGACCCGCTGCGGCCGCAGTGGAGCCCGATGGTGCCGAACCAGCAATGGGCGGATCCGCTCGATGAGCGCACGCCCGCGATCGCATACTGACCCACCGGCGCAGGCGCCGGCCCGATCTTTCACTCTCGAGGGAAGCGACGACCATGAACGGCAATACAGCGCAGGGCGCATACGTGCCCCGTCCCGAGCATCACTTCACCTTCGGCCTCTGGACGGTGGGCAGCATGGGCCGCGACCCGTTCGGCGATCCGGTGCGTCCGGGCTTCACGCCGGTCCGCATCGTGGAGAAGCTGGCGGAGCTGGGCGCGTACGGCGTCAACCTGCACGACAACGACCTGGTGCCGCGCGACGCCACGCCCGCGGAGCGGGACCGCATCGTGAAGGAGTTCAAGGCCGCGCTGGATGCCACCGGCATGAAGGTGCCGATGGCCACCACCAACCTGTTCGGCGATCCGGTCTTCCGGGATGGCGCGTTCACCAGCAACGACGCGCGCGTGCGCGCGTATGCGTTGCAGAAGACCATGGCCGCGATCGACCTGGGCGTGGAGCTGGGCGCGCAGCCCTACGTCTTCTGGGGCGGGCGTGAGGGGTCGGAGACCAATGCGGCCAAGGATGGCCGCACCGCGCTCGGCTGGTTCCGCGACTGCATGAACTACCTGTGCGAGTACGTGATCGCGCAGGGCTACGATCTCAGGTTCGCGCTCGAGCCGAAGCCCAACGAGCCGCGCGGCGACATCTACCTGCCCACCATCGGTCACATGCTGGCGTTCGTGTACACGCTCGATCACCCGGACATGGTGGGACTCAACCCGGAGGTGGCGCACGACCAGATGGCGGGCCTCGACTTCTCGCACGGCGTGGCGCAGGCGCTCGATGCCGGCAAGCTCTTCCACATCGACCTGAACGGCCAGGTGCCCGGCCGCTACGACCAGGACTTCCGCTTCGGCGCCGACAACCCGCGTAGCGCGTTCTTCCTGGTCAAGCTGCTCGAGGACGCCGGATGGCCGGGGATGCGGCACTTCGACGCGCACGCGTACCGCACCGAGGACGAGCAGGGGGTGTGGGATTTCGCCGCCGGCTGCATGCGCACCTACCTGATCCTGAAGGAGAAGGCCGCGCAGTTCCGGGCCGACCCGGAGATCCAGCAGCTGCTCGGCGAGCTGCGCCAGCGGGCCGCGGGCGAGCGCCCGGTGTTCAGCGCGGAGTCGATGCAGGCCCTGAAGCTGCGCAGCTTCGATCTGCCGGCCATGCGGGCGCAGGGTTACGGGTACGAGCGGCTCGATCAGCTCACCACGGAGCTGCTGCTCGGGGTGCGCTGATGGGCACCCCGCTCTTCCTGGGCCTGGATGCCGGTACCAGCGGCATCAAGGCGATCCTGGTCGATGCCGGTGGCGCCGTGCGGGCCAATGCCACCACGCCGCTCGAGCTGCTCACCCCGCACCCCGGTTGGGCGGAGCAGGAGCCGGAGGCGTGGTGGCTGGCCACCGTTGCATCGATAAGAGCGGTGCTCGGGCAGCTGCCGG
>VEPF01000120.1:2463-24124 GCA_012027055.1 Gemmatimonadota bacterium
TCGCCGGCCTGCCGGAGGCGACCGTGGCCGGGATCGGCATCTCGGGACAAATGCACTCGTCCGTCTTCCTCGACCGGTCCGGCGAGGTCATTCGGCCGGCGCTCCTCTGGTGCGACGGAAGGACCACCGCCGAGTGCGCCGAGATCACGGTGAAAGCGGGTGGCGAGGAGAAGCTGAAGGAGTGGGTGTGCAACCCGGCGCTGGAAGGCTTCACGCTGCCGAAGGTGCTGTGGCTGCGCAACCACGAGCCGGCGGCGTTCGAGCGGCTGGCCACGGTGCTGCTCGCCAAGGACTACATCCGCTACCGGCTCACGGGCGAGTTCGCCACGGAACCCTCCGATGCGTCCGGCACGCTCATGTTCGATCCGGCGCGACTGCGCTGGAGCGAGCCGCTGTTGGCGGCCGTGGGCATCGACGCCAGGCTGCTGCCGCCGGTGGGCGGCTCAGCCGACATCCTCGGCCGCACCACCCGGGCGATCGCCGCGCTGACCGGTCTGCCCGAAGGGACGCCGGTGGTGGGCGGCGGCGCCGACAACGCCTGCGGCGCGGCCGGAGTGGGCGTGGTCCGGCCGGGGGAGGCGGTGGCCAGCTGGGGTACGTCGGGCACCGTCCTGGCCCCGACGGCGGCACCCCTCGTGGACCCGGGTCTCCGGGCGCACACCTTCTGCCACGTGCTTCCGGGCGTTTGGTACCTGATGGGCGTCATGCTGACGGCGGGCGGCGCGTTCAAATGGTACCGAGATCAGTTCGCGCGGGACTGCGCCGGGCAGCCGGATGCTTCCCTGCGGCTGAACGAGGAGGCAGCGACGGTGGCACGGGGGGCAGATGGCGTCGTCTTCCTGCCCTATCTGCAGGGCGAACGGACCCCCTACCGCGATGCCGCCATGCGCGGTGCGTTCCTGGGCATCAGCGCCGCGCACGGCCGCGCCCATCTCACGCGCGCGGTCCTCGAGGGCATTGCCTTCGGCCTCCGCGATTCGCTCGCCATCCTCCAGGGCCTCGGACTCGCGCCCGATCACCTGCTGCTCACCGGCGGCGGTGCCGGGAGCCCCTTCGTCCGGCAGCTCCTGGCCGAGATCTTCGGCCTGCCGGTCCAGCGCGTGGATCGCGAAGAGGGCGGCGCTTACGGCGCGGCGCTGCTCGCGGCCGTGGGAGCCGGGGCTTTCCCCGACCTCCCGGCCGCCGCCGCGGCAACCCTCACCCGCAGCCCGCTCCAGCACCCGGCCGCGGAGGGCAGTGCGGCCTACGAGCCGCTCTACCGGCGCTTCCGGGCGGCAACCGCGGCGGCCCGTCCCGAGCTGCTGGGCGGAGCCGGAGGTGGCGCGGCAAGCCATTGAGCGCCTGATACACCAGCAGCGGCCGCGCTGCGCGCCTGACCGGAGCGACGGCACCGCTCGGCAGCGCGGCCGATTTTCTTGACGTTTGGATGGAGGCGGCATAGTGTCGTGACGTCTCATAAGATCACCAAAGCTATTTTCAGCCCCCGCTCCGGACGGTCGGGTGCGCCGACCGGCGGGTTCGATACCGCGCGATCCGGAAGAGGCTGGCTGTGACGCCGGGCCGGAAGGGCTCCCGCGGCGCACGCGCAGGTGAGCGTGGCTGCCGGCGCGGCGGAGACTCGGTTCTGCAGGGCCATGGCTGAAGCGGACAGACTCCGTACCGCAACATGGCATTTCGACGGGGGCGGCAAGAGCCGCAGCCCTGAGCGGGCCGCGCTCACCTGCGGCCCCGCCCCGCCCGGTTCACTGCCTGCACGCGCGCTCGAGCACTGGTGCGAGCGCTCACCCCCAGACCCGTAACGGGAGGCGATTCTCCGGATCGAGTTTCAGTTCGTCACACCCACTCTCAGTCGAGGGACCGCATGAAAAGATCATGGAAATTCCTCCTGGTCCTGGCCCTGGCGGCAGCTGGTCCGCTGGAGGCGCAGGGCACGGGGCGGGGCACGGGCACCGTCCGCAACAACCAGGGCCAGCCGATCGCGAGTGCCTCGGTGATGATCCAGGGCACGCGCATCGGCACGCTCACCGGTTTGGACGGCCGGTACCTGCTGCCGGCAGTGCCGGCCGGGGCGCAGACGGTGGTGGCGACCCTGGTCGGGTATGGTGACGCGACGCAGCGGGGGAGCGTGGCGGCCGGCCAGACGGTGACCGCGGACTTCCAGCTGCAGGTGAAGGCGGTGCTGCTGGAGGGGCTGACGGCCGTGGGGTACGGCCAGCAGCAGCAGCGCACGGTCACGGGCGCGGTGGCGACGGTGAGCGCCCAGCAGCTGGTCGAGATGCGGACGTTCAATGCCATGAAGGCGCTGCAGGGGCGGGTCCCGGGCGTGGACATCACGAACTCGGGGAACAAGCCGGGAGACGGCGTGAGCATCCGGATCCGCGGAGTGCGCTCGATCAGTGCCGGCAACGACCCGCTCTACGTGGTGGACGGGGTGCCGGTCGCGGGCGGGATCGGCGACTTCAACCCGGACGACATCGTTTCCATCACGGTGCTGAAGGATGCGGCGGCGACCGCGATCTACGGCAGCCGAGGCGCGAACGGCGTGGTGCTGGTATCGACGAAGGGCTCCGGCACGGGCGGGGTGCAGACGCAGTTCACCGCGGGCATGACGTACGCAGGCCAGAGCGCTTACGGCCTGCCCAAGATGATGAACAACGACCAGTACGTGCAACAGCTGGTCGATGCGGCGACATACCGCAATCAGATCTATGGGGAGAACCTCAGCACCAATCCCGCGAACCTGCTGAACAACATCGCCTATGCGGCCTACCAGAAAGGCGAGCACACGGACTGGCAGGACGTGATCCAGCGCACGGGCTACCAGAAGAACTTCCAGCTGGGCATGAGCGGGATCTCGGGCAACACCCGCTTCAACATCTCCGGGAACTACTTCGACCAGACCGGCACGGCGGTGGGGCTCTCGTACAACCGGACGACCGGCACGGCCTCCGTCGACCATACGCAGGGCCGTCTGCGGATCGGCGTGAGCGGCAACTACGCGCATTCGCTGCAGGTGGTGAACGGCGGGGATGGGTTGTGGGGCGCCGCGCGCCAGCAGATGGGGTTCGGGCTGCCGCGCGATGCCAGTGGGGCACTGATCACCAACCCGGACGGTGACCCGCTGGCCTACAACCCGCTCAAGCTGGTCGAAGGGCGGGTGAGCGAGAACCGGCGGGATCGGCTGTTCGCATCGGCGTTCGCGAACTTCCATCTGCTCGATGGCGTGGATCTGCGCGTGAACTTCGGGCCGGATTACACGCAGACCAGCGCGGGCAACTACACGGGCGCGGACGTGCAGTTCGGCGGCGCGTCGTACCGGACGGCATCGTACAACCAGAACACGAACTTCCAGTACATCCTGGACAACATGCTGCAGGTCAACCGTGACATCGGCACCATGCATCACGTCGATGCCACGCTGCTCTACGGCATCCAGAAATCGCGCTACACGTACGGCAACACCAGTTCGCAGCACATCCCGTACGACGAGGCGCTCTTCTACGCGATCGGCCAGGGCGACAACTTCCAGGCGTCGTCGGGGCTGACGGAGACGGCGCTGCAGTCGTACATGGGGCGCGTGGCCTACACGTTCCTGAACCGTTACACGGTCTCGGGCGCGTACCGCCGGGACGGTGCCAGCGTGCTGGCGCCCGGCAAGAAGTGGACGGGGTTCCCGACGGTAGGCGTGGCCTGGCAGCTGGGCGACGAGCCGTTCATGGACCGGTTCGACTGGCTGAGCAGCCTGAAGCTGCGCGGCAGCTGGGGCAAGGTGGGCAACGCGGCGATCAGCGCGTACCAGACGCAGGGCGCGCTGTCCAACGGGAAGATCAACTTCGGATCGGTCACGGCAGCCGCGTACTACCCGAACCCGGGTAACCCGGCCAACCCGGACCTGGGCTGGGAGAAGACCACCAAGAGCGACGCGGGCATCGAGTTCGGGCTGTTCGACAACCGCATCACCGGCAGCGGCGACTGGTACCGTGAGAACACCAGTGATCTGCTGCTCTCGCGCTCCCTGCCGGGCACCTCCGGCTACACGTCGGCGCTGCAGAACATCGGCTCGACGCGGAACTCGGGTATCGAACTGCAGATCTCGACCATCAACCTGCAGGGTTGGCACGGACTGCGGTGGCAGAGCGACATCGCCTGGGCGCACAACAAGAACGAGATCACCGGCCTGGCCTTCTACTCGGACACGACGGCCTGCCCGCGCAACGCGCCGCGCTGCGACGCGAACAACGGCTGGTTCGTGGGCCAGCCCATCAACACCGGCGGCCAGACCGATCCGCTGAATTCCAACGGCGCCTTCACGGGCGATGCGCAGCGGCGGACCTGGTACGACTACAAGCAGCTGGGCGTCTGGCAGCTGGGGCAGGAAACGGACGCCGCCAAGTACGCCTCGAAGCCCGGGCAGATCCGCATTCAGGACACGAACGAGGATGGCGTCATCAACGCCAAGGACCGGGTGCTGCAGGGCAGCACCTATCCGAAGTGGACGGCCAGCATCTACAACCGGGTCACGTACAAGGCCTTCGACCTGTCGGTACTGGCGAACATCCGCTGGGGCTACACGATCTGGAACACGTACCTCCCCTCGCTGTTCGGTCGCTACGGCCAGATGGTGGCGGATTACTGGACGCCCACGAACCCGATCAACACGAACCCGTCGCCGAACCTGAACGGGAGCCCGCTCGCATACGGCAACGCGCGCGGGTACATCAGCGGGTCGCACTGGCGCATCCGGAACATCCAGTTCGGCTACACCATGTCGCCGGAGCTGGCGCGCCAGTTCCGCGCTACCTCGATGCGGATCTACGCGACCGCATCGGAGCCCTACATCCACTACAAGTACGACTACTTCGATCCGGAATCCGGCTACGCGGGTGGCTCACCCGTGTACCGGACGCTGCTGATCGGCGCCGACGTCACCTTCTAGGGCCGGAAAGGAACATGGATCAAATGAAACGACTCATGAATGCCGGTTTGGCCCTGGCCCTCGTCGTCGGCGCGACCGCATGCGTGGACCTGGACGAGAAGCTGGTGTCGAGCCTGGGCGCGGACTACGCCACCTCGAAGCAGGGCCTCACGGACCTGACCAACGGCGTCTACGCCGCGGTCCGGGGCTACAACGGTGGCGACACGTACTACGGCATGGAGCAGATGGGAGTCGACACCTGGACCGCGGCTGACCAGGTCGCGGCCGGCGGCGCCCAGCCGTGGGTGTACCTCGATACCTACGACGCGCAGTACAACAGCCTGGGCGCGTTCCTCAACCCGCAATGGCAGGGAGCCTACACCATCATCGCGCGGGCGAATGTGGTGCTGGACAACGGCCCCAACACCGAGGTCGGGGGCGTGCTGACGCAGGCCATCAAGGACTCGCGGATGGGCGAAGCCCGCTTCCTGCGGGCGTGGGCGTACTTCCAGCTCATCCAGCAGTACGGCGATGGCAAGAACGTGGGGGTCACCGTCACGCTGCACACCGGCAGCCTCTCGACGGAAGCGGTGCGCGAGAGCGAAGACAGCGTCTACAAGGTCATCGTCGACGACCTGACCGAGGCGATCAAGCTGCTGCCGGTGACGCAGTCGGAGTTCGGGCGGGCGACCAAGGGTGCGGCGCAGCACATGCTGGCGAAGGTGTACCTGACCCGGGCCTACCTGCCCTGGAACAGCGCCAACAAGCAGGCGGACTTCCAGAAGGCGCTGGACCTGGCCAACACGGTCATCAACTCCGGCACGTACTCGCTGCTCCCGATCTACGCGGACCTCTGGTGCGGTACGCACGGTTCGACCAAGCCCGCGGACCCGGGCCGGCAGGGCTTCTGCGATGTGACCAACAACTTCGCCGAGAACAACAAGGAAGTGATCTGGTCCATCCAGTTCTCGTATGACCCGGTGCAGTACACGAACACCGCGACGAACTATCTCCCCGTGGTGTTCCTGAGCCAGTACGATGGTGGCGCCGGTGGCTGGGCGGCGGGCATCACGCGCGTGCTCGATGACGGCCGGCCGTTCCGCCGGGTCCGTCCGACGCCATTCGCGATCCACCTGTTCAACCAGACCCGGTGCGGCGGCCAGCCCTGCGGCTTCGGCGTGGACGTGGTGGATACTCGCTTCGACGGGAGCTATCAGACGGTGTGGTTCGCGAACGGCAATACCACGAACCCCACGGGCACCTGTCCGAAGTGCACCAGTGGCGCAGCGATCAAGGGCAGCATGCTGCCGGGGAGCCAGGTGGGTGCGGCGCCGGGCTCCGACACTGCCCTGGTCTATCTCACGTTCCAGGTGCCGGACTCCTACCGGCAGACCAAGGCCTACCGCATCGGCACGCCCTGCACGACCGCGCCGGGCGAAGACTGCGGGAAGGACAACGACGCGAAGGGGATGTTCGGCTACGCCCATTATCCGTCGCTCAAGAAGTTCCAGGACAACGGGCGCACCGGCGGCTACAACGACACGAACGGCGGCAAGGACCGGATGGTGTTCCGCCTGGGCGAGACCTACCTGCTCGCGGCCGAGGCCGCGGTGGGTCTGAACCAGCCCGCAGTGGCCGCGCAGAACATCAACGTGCTGCGGGTGCGGGCCGCGTGCGACCCCGGGCCGGCCACCGCGGCAAAGCTGTGCGCGGTGAGCCACAAGAGCGATCCGGCCATCCTGGTGAGCGCCGGCCAGATGACCATCGACTTCATCATGGACGAGCGCGAGCGGGAGATGTCGGGCGAACTGACCCGCTGGGACGATGTGCGCCGGCCCGGCCAGGCGTTCTTCCTGAACCGGGTCCGGACGTGGAACCCGTATGCCCGTCCGAACGTCGGGGACAAGCACTACTCGCGGCCCATCCCGCAGCAGCAGATCCAGGGCGTGACCGGGCCGCAGGCGTATCCGCAGAATCCGGGCTGGTAGTCGGCCCACTGCAGTTGCCGTAAGCAGAGTGCCCGGGTCACTCCGACGGTGGAGCGACCCGGGCACTCTGTCTTTGAGCCGGCGAGGGTTGGCCGCGGCGCGGGTCAGCGACCGCCGGCCACCGCGTAGACGCCGAGCATCGTGCCGACGAAGCCGCCGGCGACCTTCGTGCTCAGGACCGTGCCGTCCACGCCGTCCGCGAGCATGGTCCACTGCCCGGGCGTGGTGCCGTAGTAGAAGGCGTAGGTGTCACCGCGCGCGTCGATGCGCAGGTACACCGTCCCGTCCGCGGGCAGGTCGAGCGGGGCGGTGGCGACCATTTCGCCCGCGGGCGGCGTGGCCGCGCCCGCGTGCTTCACCAGCCGCACGCTGGTGCGCCCGTCCGCCGGCGTCGCCCCCAACTGGTAGTTGAAGTCGTCGTTCTGGACCGCGGCGATGCCCGCCTCATCGCCGGGCCGTTGCGGGCGGTAGATCATGGCCGTGCTGGCCGAGGCGGTGCCGTGCTGCTGGCGGCGCCCGACGAACGAGGGCTGGCGCCGGTCCTCGAGGCGGAACGGCCGGGCCCGGAGCGTGAGCCAGCCGGGCCGCGAGGTCAGGTCCCACCACTGTTCCCGCGGGGTGCGGATCAACTGCCAGTGCGGCGCGAGCACCGGGCTCGCGAACTCATCCACATGCGTGAGATTGCCGGCGAGCGAGACCGGCGCCGCGGGCTGGCGGGGCAGGTCGGGGACGGCGTGCGCGTAGGGCACCAGGTCGTCGCCTTTCGTGACGATCGGCCAGCCGTTCTCCCAGCGCACGGGCATGAGGAAGGTCTCGCGGCCGGTGTTGTAGAGGTCATCGCCGTAGGGACGCGTGCCCAGGAACACGGCCCACCATTCGCCGTTCTGCGTCTCCACGAAGTCCGCATGGCCGGTGGAGGTGACCGGGAACGGGCGAACGCGGTCCAGGTGCCGCTGGGTGAGGATGGGATTGCCCGGGTACGGCACATACGGTCCGAGCACGGACGTGCTGCGGAAGACCACTTCGGAGTGTTCGTATCCGGTGCCGCCTTCCGCGCAGATCAGGTAGTAGTAGCCGTTCCTCCGGAAGAGATGCGGTCCCTCGATCCAGACCGGGTGCTTCGCGATGTCGACGCCACCGTCCACGATCACGGTGCGCTCTCCCACCAGCTGTCCGGCGGCCACGTCGAACTCCTGGATCCAGATCGCGCGGTGGCCGGTGTAGAGCGGCGGGCCCGCGGGCGGGCCGTTGTTGACCACGTATGCGCGGCCGTCGTCATCGAAGAACAGCGACGGATCGATGCCATCGAAGCGCAGCCAGATCGGGTCGGACCACGGGCCCGCCGGGTCCGTCGCGGTCACGTAGAAGTTCCCGCCCGCGTCCACCAGCGTATTAAGCACGTAGAAGCGGCCGGCGTGGTAGCTGATGGCGGGGGCGTAGGCCCCTCTGGAGATGCCGAGGCTGTCGCGCAGCATGAGCTGGGACGGCCGGTCAAGCACGTGCCCGAGCTGGGTCCAGTTGACCATGTCCTTGCTGTGAAAGATCGGAATGCCCGGATAGAACGAGAACGTGGAGGTGACCAGGTAGTAGTCGTCGTGCACGCGGACCACGCTCGGGTCCGGGTAGAAGCCGGCCAGGATCGGGTTCTGGTACTCGCCTGCCCTGGCGCGGTGCACCTCGAGTGCCGGGTCCCGGCCCTCGTAGCGGAACCAGTCGAAGCGGGGATCGGCGCCAGCCGGCGAGTTGCTGCTCGCGCGCGGCTCCTGGGCGGAGATTCCGCCCGTGGCGAGGATCGCGAACAGCAGCGAGCAGGCGATGGCGAGCAGACGTCGCATTGGTCAGCCGGTGGTTGAGGGTAGGCTCGACGGCATCGACAAGGCGCACGAACGGATCACGGCGCAGTGTCCGCGAAGAGCGAGACGGCCACGCGCTCGGGGGCGGCCACGGCGTCTTCCACCACGACCCGGACGGCGTCAAGCGACGCGGGCGCGAACCGGTGCAGGCGCGCATAGCCGATGGTGGAGCCGCTGGCCAGCAGGCGCCACTCCTGACCGACCCGGCCGTACAGGGAGTGCTGCGCCACGATCTGACCGTGGCGGGCGATGTCCTCCGCGAGCCGGGCAACGCCCACCGAGACCGGCCGCGGCAGGGTGATGTCGAGCTGCGCGGTGCGCGCGCCGGTGACGCGCCAGCGCGCGCGGGCCGAGGCGGAGACGTCGTACGCGAACCGGCTGGAGAGCCGGGTGCGCCACTCGGCCAGGCGCGCCACGTCGCCGTCGGCGAATTGCCCCGCAGGCGAGGGCGGCACGTTGAGGAGCAGCTTGCCGTTCAGCCCGACGGACGTGAAGAAGAGGTTCACGAGGTCGTCGGTGGTGCGCACGCGGGCATCATCTTGCGGGTGGTAGAACCAGCCCGGCCGGATGGACGTGTCCACCTCCGCCGGCTGCCACACGGTGCCGTGCGGGTCGCCGTGCTGCAGCAGGTCCTGCCGGCCCGTCTCGAACTGCGCGCCCGGCTCGGGGATGGCGGTCGGGTCCATGGTGGACCAGTTCGGGTCGCCGGCCTGGCCGGCCTCGTTGCCGCACCAGCGCACGTCCGGGCCGGCGGATGAGAACCGCACCGCATCCGGCTGCAGGCGGCGGCACGTGTCCCAGAAGCGCGGCCAGTCGTAGGCCTGCCGCTTCCCGTTGGGCCCCTCGCCGTTCGCGCCATCGAACCAGAGCTCGGCGAGCGGGCCGTAGCGCGTGCACAGCTCGGTGAGCTGAGCGACGTAGACATCGTTGTAGCGCGGCGAGTCGCCGTAGGCGGGATGGTTGCGGTCCCAGGGCGAGAGGTAGAGGCCCGGCCGCAGACCTTCGGCGCGGCAGGCGTCCACGAACTCGCGCACCACGTCGCCGTCGCCGTTCCGCCACGGGCTCTGCCGCACGCTGTGCCCGGTGGTAGCGGTGGGCCAGAGGCAGAAGCCGTCATGGTGCTGGGCGGTGAGCACCATGGCGCGCGCGCCGGCCGCGCGCGCGGCTTTGGCCCACTGCCGGGCATCGAGGGCGGAGGGCGCGAAGACGGCGGGCTCTTCGCGGCCGTCGCCCCACTCGCGGTTGGTGAAGGTGTTCACGCCGAAGTGGACGAAGATGGCCAGCTCGTCCCGCTGCCACGCGAGCTGGGCGCGCGTCGGGCGGGGGCGCGCGACTCCGGCGCGGGCCGGTCCGGGCCCGGTCACCCGCGCGGCGCCGGCGCGCGCCGCGCCCAGGCGCAGGAAGCCGCGACGATCCGTCGCGGGCCAACCGTCCGCATGCCCCGGCTGAGCGATCTGCCTCATCGAGTTGCTCCCGTGCTGTCCCTCGAACCGCCGCCCAACTTACCCGCTCGGGCGCAGGCGACGCCACACGCCTGAAGGTCGTCCGCTACGGCCGCTTCGCCGCGCGCCGAGTGGACCAGTTCGCCCGGGGCGCCATACCTTGCGACCGACGTACATTATGCCAGGTGCTGTCCGAGACTAGGGCCGGTCAACCGCGAAAGGCGCTCCGACGATGGCGCAACCACCGAGGCACACCGGAATCGGCATGGACCGTCGTTCGTTCCTGAAGGGAGTCGTGGCGGGCGGCCCCGCCGCCATGCTCGGGCCCCGCGTGCTGCGCGCGGCGGACGGCCGGATGATTCGGGGCGCGGGTCCCAACGAGCTGGTGAACGTCGCCTGCTGCGGCATCGGCGGGCAGGGCGCCGCGGACATCACCCAGTTCATGGACACCGGGCTGTGCAACATCGTGGCCCTGTGCGACACGGACCTGGGCGCCGAGCCGACGCGGAAGAGCATCAACGCGTTCCCCAACGCGGCTCGCTTCCAGGATTTCCGCCGCATGTTCGACCGCATGGGGATGGACATCGACGCGGTGCTGATCGCGACTCCGGACCACTCCCACTTTCCGATCGCGATGCTGGCCATGTCGCTGGGCAAGCACATCTACGTCGAGAAGCCGATGGCGCACAGCTACCGGCAGATCGACCTGATGATGAAAGCGGCGAAGAAGTACCGGGTGGCGACGCAGATGGGAAACCAGGGCCACTCGGAGGCCAACTACTTCCAGTTCCGGGCCTGGACGGATGCGGGCATCATCAGGAACGTCAGCAGGATCACCGCGTTCATGAACAGCTCCCGGCGCTGGCACGGCATGCACGTCAGCGATTTCCTGCCCGCGGAGCCCATCCCGGACACGCTCGACTTCGAGACCTGGCTCGCGACGGCCGCGCGCCACCCGTACAACCAGGGCTACATGGTCGGCGAGTGGCGCTCCTGGTACGACTTCGGCAACGGGGCGCTCGGCGACTGGGGCGCGCACATCTTCGACACCGCGCACGAGTTCCTGCAGCTCGGCCTGCCCACCGAGGTCGAGGCCGTGCAGCTGGACGGCTGGAACCCGTTCATCTTCCCGCAGGCCTCCACGCTGGCGTTCCGCTTCCCGGCGCGAGGGAGGCGGCCGCCGGTCGAGCTGACCTGGTACGACGGCCAGCAGAACCTGCCGCCGCTGCCCGAGGGATTCGGCGGTGCGGTGGTGGATCCCAACATCCCGGCGCCCACGCGTGGCCAGATCGATACCACGCGCATGGCGCAGGGGAAGGTGATCTACGGCGAGGGCCTGACGTTCAAGGGCGGCACGCACGGCGCCACGCTGTCGATCATTCCCGAGGCGAGAGCCCAGGAAATGGCCGCGCAGCTGCCGGAAGTGCCGGTGAGCCCGTCGAATCACTACCGGAACTTCCTGCTGGCGTGCCGGGGCGAGGAGCAGTGCCGGTCGTCGTTCGCGGTGGCCGGGCCGCTGTCGCAGGTGATGGCGCTGGGGGTGATCGCGCAGCGCGTGAACGGGAAGCTGAGCTTCGACCCGAACAAGCAGAAGATCACCAATCACAAGGTCGCGAACGGGCTGCTTGCGGGCGTGGAGCCGCGCAAGGAGTGGAAGCAGTTCTACAAGCTGGCGTGAGCGGCTCGCCGCGGAGTGCGGAGCGGGACACGGCCAGCCGGACCAGTCGCGCGCCGGTGACGGCGCCATGCGACGTCGCAAGCAAGGTGACTCGCTCATGATCCGCCCACTGAACCGCCGGGAATTCCTGGAGCGGAGCGTGCTCGCCGCCGCGGGGCTGGCCGCACCGCTGCTGCCGTCCTGCGCGCGCCCCCTGCGGGCTCCGGCGCCGGGTGCACGCGGCGTCTTCCAGCCCACCTGGGAATCGCTCCAGCAGTACCGTGTGCCGGAGTGGTTCCGCGACGCCAAGCTCGGCATCTGGGCGCACTGGGGGCCGCAGTGCCAGCCCGAGCGAGGCGACTGGTACGCGCGCGAGATGTACCTGGAGGGCAGCCCGCGCTACCGGTTCCACGTAGGCCGCTACGGCCACCCGTCGAAGTTCGGCTTCAAGGACGTGATCCACGAGTGGCGCGCGGAACGGTGGGACCCGGGCGCGCTCGTGTCGCGCTACCGCCGCGTGGGCGCGCGCTACTTCTTCGCGCTGGCCAACCACCACGACAACCTCGACCTGTGGGACAGCCGCTACCAGCCGTGGAACTCCGTGGCGGTCGGGCCGCGCCAGGACATCATCGGCGGCTGGGCGAAGGCGGCGAGGGACAACGGGCTGCGCTTCGGCGTGAGCGTGCACGCCTCGCACGCGTGGTCGTGGTACGAGCCCGCGCAGGGCGCGGACCGCGAGGGGCCGCTCGCGGGCGTGCCGTACGATGGCAGGCTTACGAGGGCTGATGGCGCGGGTCAGTGGTGGAACGGCCTGGACCCGCAGGACCTCTACGCCCAGGATCACCAGCCCGCGCCGGACTTCCAGAACGGCAACTCGATCCACGCGCGCTGGAGCTGGGGCAACGGCATCACGCCTCCGAGCGACGCCTACTGCCGCAAATTCTTCGACCGTACCATCGACCTGGTCGACCGCTACGAGCCCGATCTGCTCTACTTCGACGACACGGCGTTGCCCTTCTGGCCCATCAACGACACCGGGCTCAGGATCGCCGCGCACTTCTACAACCGGAACCCGGGTCGCGACCACGGCACCGTCGACGCGGTGCTGTTCGGCAAGATCCTGGACGAGCAGCAGCGGCGCTGCCTGGTGTGGGACATCGAGCGCGGCCAGGCCAACGAGATCCTGCCATTTCCCTGGCAGACCGACACGTGCATCGGTGCCTGGCACTACGACCGCACCATCTACGAGCAGGGCCGCTACAAGACGGCGGAGACGGTGGTGCGCATGCTCGTCGACATCGTGAGCAAGAACGGCAACCTGTTGCTGAACATCCCGCTGCGCGGCGATGGCAGCCTGGATGACGAGGAGCTGGCAGTACTCGATGGGCTCGAGGCGTGGCTGAAGGTGAACGGCGAGAGCATCTTCGGCACCCGCCCCTGGCGCGTCTTCGGCGAGGGGCCCGCCACGCAGGGAGCCGCGCTCAACGCGCAGGGGTTCAACGAAGGCCGCAACCGGCCTTACACCGCGGAGGACATTCGCTTCGCCACCCGCGGCGACACGCTCTACGCCACTGCGCTGAGCTGGCCGGAGAGCGGACGCCTGGTCGTGAAAGCGCTCGCCGAAGGCGCGCCGGACCGCGGCGCGATCGGGGCAATCCGGCTGCTGGGCGGCCCCGAGCGGCTGGAGTGGACGCGCGACCCCGCGGGCCTGGCCGTGCAGCTCCCGGCCGCGCGCCCGTGCGATTACGCCTACGTGCTCGAGATCAAGGGTTTGAAAGCGGCGTAACTCACTACCCGAAGGAGAAGGCAATGCCACGCATGCAGCTGCTCACGGCCCTCGCGGCGGCGTCCTTTCTCACGCTCATGCCCGCCAACCGCGCCCTCGCCCAGGTGCAGACCGAGGTCCCGGCGCCGGTGCCCGGCGCACAGCCGCGCACCCTGGAGAAGATCAAGGTCCACGGCACGGCGCTCGAGGGAAACCTGGAAGGAGACGCGGTCGATCGCGACGTACTCGTGTTCTTGCCGCCCAGCTACCAGCAGCAGATAAACCGACGCTACCCGGTGGTCTACGCGCTGCACGGGTATTCAGTCGGGGCGGAGCAGTGGAGCAAGGAGATCCACGTTCCGCAGACCGTCGAGGGCGCGTTCGCGGAGGGCGCGCACGAGATGATCGTGGTGCTGCCCGACTCCAAGACGCTGCACAACGGCTCGATGTACTCGAGCTCCGTGACCACCGGAGACTTCGAGAACTACATCGCGCAGGACGTCGTCTCCTACATCGATGCCCACTACCGCACCATCCCGGAACGCCGCAGCCGCGGGCTGGTGGGCCACTCCATGGGCGGGTACGGTGCCACGCGCATCGGCATGAAGCACTCCGATGTGTTTGGCAGCCTCTACATCATGAGCCCGTGCTGCCTCTCGCCCCGCGGCGGCCGCGTCACCCCGGCCATGGACTCGGCCCTGGCCGCCGTCAAGGTAACCGCCGATGCCGCGAAGCTGCCGGGCGGCATGCGCATGCAGCTGGCGGCGGCGGCGGCGTGGTCGCCCAACCCGAACCGGCCGCCGCTCTACCTGGACCTGCCCACTGACAGCGCCACGCGCGCCGACGTGCTGGCCAAATGGGCAGCCAATGCGCCGCTCGCGTTCATCGACCAGTACATCGCGAACCTGCGCCAGTATGACGCCATCGCCATCGACGTGGGCGACCAGGACGGGCTGCGCGTCGATACTGGCAACCTGCACGACGTGCTGGAGCGCTACGGCATCAAGCACGGCTTCGAGGTGTACCAGGGCACGCACACCAGCGCCATGGCCGTGCGCTTCCAGAACTTCGTGATGCCGTTCTTCAGCCAGCACCTGTGCACCACGGAAGGGTGCAAGTAATGGCTTGCCATCGGGCTGCAGTCCTGCTGGGCACGCTGGCCGCGCTCTCGGCCGCCCACGCCGGCGCGCCCCGGATTCAGTGTGGTCGGCAACCCGACTCCGGCGGGCTGGACCCACCGCGCCACCGTTCCGGCGGAAGAAGCACGCCGCGGCTCACGGGAGGGCCAGCCTGGCGCCGGCGCTGCCTGATCACGGCTGCTGGCCACCACCCGGCCCGCCGGGCTGACGGCGGGCCGGGTAGTCCTGCCTTCAGTTCTGGAAGAGCAGCGGCGCGAACTCGCGGAAGCTGCGCCGCCAGGTCAGCCATTCGTGCGCGGTGTTCGGCGAGACGTACGAGCCGCTGCGGATACCGGCCGCCTTCAGTGACTCCGCGGCCGGCGCGAGCCGGTCCGGATTCTCGCGGCTGCCGGATGTGACGAAGACGAGCTTGACCTGTTGCTTGAACCGGTCCATGTCGGTGATCTCCGAAGCGGCGATGGTGCCTCCGCTGAAGAGCCCGATGTGTGAGAACTTGTCGAGATTGGCCAGGGTGATGGTCTTGGTCTGCATTCCGCCCATCGACAGGCCGGCCATGGCCCGATGCGGCTGATCCGCGAGCGTGCGGAAATTCGCGTCCACGTACGGAATCAACTCGTCGAGAAGCACCGTGCGGAATGCGTCGAAGTTGAACGCGGGCCTGGCCGGAGGGGCACCGGCGGGAGCTGCCCCGGGACGCTGCTGTCCGGCCGGCGGCGCGCCTGCGGCCGGCGGTCCGGCGGGCGCTGCCCCGGGGCGGGGGCCGCCGGGACGCAATCCGCCTTCATTGGTCATACCGTAGGTCATGACGATGATGAAGGGCTTGATGGTGCCTGCGGCGAGCAGGTTGTCCATGATCAGGTTGACGTGCCCCTGCGTGCTCCAGCCGGTTTCGTCCTCGCCCCAGCCGTGCTGCAGGTACAGCACCGGGTAGCGTTCCGACTGGTTCTTTTCGTAACCGGGCGGAGTATAGACGAACGCCCGGCGCGACGTCTTCGTGCTGGCGGACGGGAACAGGACCTGCTGCACCCGGCCGTGGGGAACGTCCTTCAGGGCGTAGAAATCCCGGTCCTGGGCGGGGACCTCGATGCCGCTCTCCCAGCGCGTGGACCCGTAGAAGTTCAGGGCTCCCGGATCGTTGAACGTCCCGCCGTCGATCGTGACACGGTAGTAGTGGAACCCCTCGTCCAGCGGTCGAGGCGTGGTGCCGACCCACGCGACGCTATCAATCTTCTGGAGGGTGGTACCGCCGCCCAGGGTGACGACGACACTCTTCGCGTCGGGCGCCTCGATGCGGAACCGCGCGTAGCCCTGGGAGTTGACCTGCGGGTAGTCGCGGCCCGGCTGGTTGAGGGTCGAAGGCTTGAAGTCCTCCGTCACCGTCTGGCCGACGCCTGTGCCGCCGGGCAGCAGCATGGCCGCCGCGGCCAGGATGTATCTGATCCTCATGGCGCTTCCTCCGATGCGTGAAGGTTTCTATGATCGGGGCCGAGCTCAAGCGTTCCCGATCTCGAACTCGTACACGTTGATGCTGAGCCTTGGCACCTGTACCGTCGCGGCGAGCTCCTGCCGGGGATGCTCGACGATCTCGACGACCGGCTTCTGACCCGGCGCATTCCTCGCCTCCAGGCTGGGCGCCGCTATCTGCCACAGAGTACCCGGCCCGCGCAGTCGAACTCCAGAAAACAGCGGCGTGAACTCCTGGTCTTCTTCCGTGGGATTGACCACCGAGAGGATGAGCCTCCCGCCATTGCCGGAGACGGCCGCGACCATGTCCAGTGGATACGTCGGGCTCCCGATGGGAACTTTGGGAGTGTCCACCCACGGGGTGCCAGGTACCACCTGCTGCGGCGAGTTCCCGCCCACATCTACCGGCCGCGCGCCGTCGAAGTGGTTCGCCATGAGCTTCAGGACCAGTCCCTCTACCGAGTAGCCCGACGCCTCGCCCGCGTCGTCGCCCAGGCCCGTGCCCAGCGCGCCCGGCGCGCAGCTGGCGCCCACCAGATCGGAGTGGCGGAACAGCTCGTTCATGAAGAGGGCGTAGCAGAGCGGCGTCAACATCCCGGGCACCTGCGCGTTGGCGCCCGACACGCTCCGGTTGCGAGTGCCCCACTCGTCGAAGCTGAACTTGACCTTCCGCTCCGCGAGCCACGGCATTTTCTTGACGTACTCCTGCCACACCTCCACGGCCTCGCCGATCCGGTTGGCCGTTCTCCGCGCCTGGATCGGCAAGGGATCACTGGAGGCATCCACGAAGCTCTGCTTTGGCGCGTCGTAGGCGAGGCGAGGATACGAGTAGGTGTGCTCGGAGACGAAGTCGACGTTGCCTTCGCAGTTGGCGAGCAGCCAGCCGGTCCAATCCTCCTTGCCGCCGAGCTCCCAGGGGATGGCATCGGGAATGGGCGGCTCCCAATCGCTCGGGAAGAAGTTGCCTTTCTTCTCCGCGGCACCGATGCCGCGCTCGCAGATGGTCGCTCCGGACAGCACCACCCTGATGGTGGGGTCCACTGCCTTCATGGCCTGGACGATGCGGTTGTGCTTCTCCCAGTACTGGTTCAACGACATGCGGCCGAACTGCCAGGGGCCGTACATCTCGTTCCCGATGGTCCAGAGGCGCACGTTGAACGGCTCGGGGTGGCCGTTCTGCGCCCGCAATGCGCCCAGGCGCGTGTCGGTGGAGCCGTTGCAATACTCCACTTCCTCGGCGGCTTCGCGCGCACTGCCGAACCCGCTGTTGACGGTGAGATCGGGTTCCGCCCCGAGCAACCTGTTGAACGCGATGAACTCGTGGATGCCGACGTCGTTCGACTCCCAACGTCCGCTCCACATGGACTGGCGACGCGGCGGACGCCGGTCCGGATCGCCGAGCCCATCGTACCAGTCGTAGCCCGAGACGAAGTTCCCGCCGGGCCACTTCAGCATCTTGAAGCCCGCGTCCCGGAAGAGCCGGATCATGCCGGCGTGGAAGCCCTCCAGGTTGTCGGCCGGCATCAGCGATACCGTCCCGACGTGGAAGCCGCCGCTGCCCGTGCCCACGATCTCCAGGCGGCCCTCGCCGGTGGTCACCGGCGACGTGAACTGCAGCGGGAACTTCTGGTAGTCAGGCGTGAGCGCCGGGATCGGGATCGTGGCGGAGTCGCCCGGGGCCGGGCCCCACACCAGCCGAACCAGGACCTTCGCGCCGGGATCACCGGCCAGGTACGCCCGGCCCACGTAGGACTTGCCAGCGCCCAGGCGCAAGCGGCCCTGCTGGATGCCGCGCGGCTCGGAGCCGGCCAAGGTCACCCGCGGGCTGTGTGCGCCCACGAACGGCCGCACCGTGTCCATGACAACCGTTCCTGCGGGTCCGACCGGCCGGAACGGCTCGCCTCGCATGCGGCCCATCATGCCGCCGCCCGCCGGGGCGGGCGCTCCCGTAGCCGCGACGATCGGGTCGGCGAACTTCCGGTCGTTCAGCAGCTCGGCCCAGACGCGCGTCGTGGCCGGCTCCAGGTAACCTCCGAAAACCAGCGGACTGATCGGCTCGCCGGGCCGGGCCGCGTTGATGACCGCCTGGATGTCGGCGGAAGCAGCAAATCCCCACACCGGGTGCTGCAACAGGGCGGCGCCCGCCGCATTCGCTATCAGGAATTCACGTCGGTTCATGGCCGTGTTCCCCCCGTTCCGGACTCATCACCCTTAACCTGGCTCTCCTCGGCGACCGCGGCCCGCGGGTCTACTTTGCCCATTCCTCACCTGCCGGTGAGCGCCGCCACGCGAAGTATGCATCCAGCACCTGCAGCGACGCCTCGCTGGGCACCGGCCCGACCTGCGGCGTGTCGTGGAAGTACAGCACTGCCGGGTTCGTCGTGGTGAACGCCGGCCACGCCGGTAGGCCGGCGCCGTTCGGGTCGCCGTACTTGGCGAAGTTGGTCCAGTACGTGGCCATGGCGTCCGAGATGGCCTGGTCGGCCGCGGTGAGCTGCGGATTGGTGGGGTTGAGGTGCTGGAACACGTACGCCACGTCCTGCCCGTGCGGCGAGCCGTAGCCGGCCCGGGGCGAGTCCGCCGGGTAATCAGGGTGCTGATCGAAGTAGTAGTAGAAGACTTTCGACTTCCCGGTCTTCGCCTGGAGCCGCGCCCAGGCCCACGTGTGCCAGCCGAAGGTCGC
This sequence comes from Gemmatimonadota bacterium, assembly GCA_012027055.1. GTDB lineage: Bacteria > Gemmatimonadota > Gemmatimonadetes > Longimicrobiales > RSA9 > VEPF01. The sequence goes on from VEPF01000120.1 coordinate 21,370, forward strand.
ATCGCGCGCGAGGTCCCGCGCGGTCTTCGGCACGCTGTTCTCGGCGGCGGGATACGCCTTGATCAGGTCGTCGGCAAACTTGCCGTACCTCGCCCGCACGTTGGCCTCGTATTCCGCGGGCGTCCGGCCAGGGGAGAAGCTGGCACCCTCGTCGGAGTTGTAGCCCACCAGTATGGGCGTGTCGTGGTACTTGCCGGCTTCGTAGAGCTTGTACTGGTCGTCCCGGATGACTCGCCCGTCGATGATCGGCCACGACATCCCGAGGCCGCGGCCACCCGGGAGCTTGTCGGCGGGGAGCCTGCGCAGCTCGGCCAGCGAGGTCACGTGGGCACTGTCGGCGTAGGCCTTGCCCGCGCGCTCCGCATCGGCCAGGCGCTTCAGGTTCTCGCCCGGGAACGTGGTAGGCCGGGGCGGGCCGAAGGAGCCGCCGCTCTGCGAGATGGCGCCCGTGAACAGGCCCTTCGCGAGCGGCGAAGCCGCCAGCATGCTGACCGCAATGCCGCCGGCCGACTCGCCGAAGATGGTGACTTTGCGCGGGTACCCGCAGAGCGCGGCGATGTTGCGCTGCACCCACTGGAGCCCCGCGATCATGTCGAGCAGGCCGTAATTGCCGGAGACGTGCTGCGGGCTTTCGGCGCTCAGCTCGGGGTGCGTGAGAAAGCCCAGCTGGCCGACGCGGTAGGCGATGCTCACCAGCACCACGCCCTTCGCGGCCAGCTTCTCGCCGCTGTAGTTGGGCTCGGACGTGGCGCCCGCGCCGAAGCCGCCGCCGTAGATCCACACCAGCACCGGGATGCGGTCACCGGCGGATTTCGCCGGGGTCCAGACGTTCAGGTAGAGGCAGTCCTCGCTCTTGCCGGACGGTGGGTTGCCGCCCTGCATGCAGCCGGGCGCGAACTTCGTCGCCGCGCGGACGCCCTCCCAGTGGGAGGCCGGTTGCGGGGCGCGCCAGCGCAGGGCAGCCACGGGCGGCGCGGCGAACGGGATGCCGCGGTAGACAGTGAGTCCGTATTCGGCGGTCCCCTGCACGAGTCCGCCCTCGACCTGCACCGGTGCGGGCTGCTGCGCGACTGCTGAGCCGGCGGAGCACAGCAGCGCCAGCACGATCGACCAGCGACAGGCGCAATGACGCTCGGGACGCGACATCACGTCCTCCTCGGGGACTGGTGGAACCAGCTGGCGGTGCGCGGCGCCGGGCCGTGGTGCTGCTCCGGCCGACTGTGGTAGTTTACCGTGCCTTTACGTCGGGCGGCTACGCGCGCCGTGGCCCGCTCCGCGCAACTGCTGGTCTTCCTCAGCCCGGTTCCCAGCCATGAAGCGACGCGATTTCCTGGTGCAAGGTGCGGCCCTGGCGGCCGCAGGCGCACTGCCGCGCCTGGGGCAGGCGTGGGTCACTGCCGCCGGCCCCGCACCGGGCGCTTCCGGTATTGCCCTGATCTGCGATCCGCGCGACCCGATCGCCTCGGCGCCGCCCGCCCGTTGGGCTCTCGGCACGCTCCAGCAGGCGCTCACCGCCCGGGGCATCCCGACGCGCGTGCTGCCGGCCCCGGGCGATGCCACGCCCGAGGAGCGGCTGATCGTGAGCGCGGGTGCGCCGGGAGCACTGGGGCGGGGGAGCGGCGTGCGGCTGCCGACGTCGCCTGAGGCACTGGCAATCGCGGGCGGCGCACTCGGCGAGAGAGAGGCCGTGTTCGCGCTGGGCAGCGATGTGCGTGGGCTGCTGTACGCGACGACCGAGCTGGCGGACCTCGCCGCCAGCGGGCTGGATCCTTCCGAGCCGGCGGCGTTCCCGAAGCCGGTGGTCCAGGCGCCGGCGAACCGCGTGCGCAGCGTGCTCCGGCAGTTCGCGAGCGACGTCGAGGACAAGCCCTGGTTCAACGACCGCGCCTTCTGGCCAGCGTACTTCGGCATGCTGGCCGCGCAGCGGTTCAACCGTGTGAACCTCACGTTCGGGCTCGGCTACGACTTCGCGCAGCAGCTGAAGGACACGTACTTCTACTTTACGTACCCGTTCCTGGTGAAGGTGCCCGGCTACGACGTGCGCGCCACGGGCCTGCCCGACGCGGAGCGGGACCGCAACCTCGAGCTGCTGCGGTTCATCAGCGATGAGGCGGCGGCGAAGGGACTGGAGTTCCAGCTCGGGCTCTGGACACACGCCTACGTGTGGCAGGACAGCCCGGCCGTGAACTACGTCATCGAGGGGCTCACGCCGCAGACACACGCGCCGTACTGCCGCGACGCGCTGTCGCTGGTGCTGCGCGAGTGCCCGAACATCACGGGCGTGACGCTGCGCATCCACGGCGAGAGCGGCGTGCCGGAGCGCAGCTGGGAGCTGTGGCGCACGATTTTCGGCGGCGTGAAGGTGGGGCGGCCCGTGTCGCTGGATCTGCACGCCAAGGGCATCGACCAGGAGACGCTGGATGCCGCGCTCTCGATCGGCGTGCCGGTCTCGGTCTCGCCCAAGTTCTGGGCGGAGCACATGGGGCTGCCGTACCACCAGGCTGACATTCGGCCGAACGAGATCCCGCCGGACCGGCCGGTGCAGGGACTGATGGCCCGCAGCGCGGGTGACCGCAGCTTCACCCGTTACGGCTACGCGGACCTGCTCCGGGAAGATCGGCCGTACGACGTCCTCTACCGCATCTGGCCGGGCACCCAGCGCGTCCTGCTCTGGAGCGATCCGGCGTTCGCGGCGGCGTACGGGCGGGCGGGCAGCTTCGGGGGTGGCATGGGCATCGAGATCATGGAGCCGCTC
>VEPF01000439.1:0-7093 GCA_012027055.1 Gemmatimonadota bacterium
CCTCGAACGACACGCGGGTGCGGGTCGAGCTCTTCTCGAAGATCATCGCGAGCGTCCTGCCCGCGAGCGGCCGGTCCTGGTGCTCACCCCGCTTCATGCGCTGCGCCAGCGCGAGCACCGCATACAGCTGCTTCGTGTCCAGGTCCGGTATGGCCAGGAAATCGCGTTTCATGGCGCTCCCATTCATGTGGTCCAGTCAGGTGTCCCGGTCAGCTGCCGGCAAAGAACGTCTGGTAACCGCCGAGAACGCCGAGAACGGATAACGGAGTCAACGGCAGAGAACGCAAAGAACGGATGCGGTGATTTAACGGCAACAACGGCAGTGTCCTGGATACCGGCACTCGGCGTCCTCGGCGGTTAGATTCCGTTTCCGTTCTTGCGTCCGTTGCGATCGACGTTCGTTCTCCGCGTTCTCACCCCGCCCGGCAAGCGCGTTCGCTCAGAGGATGTACTTCCGGAGATCCTCATCATCGGCAATGCTCTTGAGGCGCTCGCGCACCAGGCCGGCGTCGATGGTGGTGCGCGGTTGCGCCTGCTCGGGCAGATCGAAGAGCAGTTCATCGAGCAGCGTGGTCAGCACCGTGTGCAGCCGCCGGGCGCCGATGTTCTCCATGCGGCGATTGACCTCCGCGGCGATGCGCGCGATCTCGCGGACGCCATCATCCGTGAAGTCCAGGGACACGCCTTCCGTCGAGACCAGCGCGCTGTACTGCCGGAGCAGCGCGTTCCGGGGCTCCCGCAGAATGCGCACGAAGTCCGCTTCGGTGAGCGGCTGGAGTTCGACGCGGATCGGGAACCGACCCTGCAGCTCGGGGATCAGATCGCTGGGCTTGGAGACGTGGAACGCGCCCGCGGCGATGAAGAGGACGTGGTCGGTGCGGACCATGCCGTACTTGGTCTGCACGGTGCTGCCTTCGACGATGGGCAGCAGGTCCCGCTGTACGCCCTCGCGGCTGACGTCCGGACCGGCACTGCCCCGCTCGCCCGCTACCTTGTCGATCTCGTCGAGGAAGATGATGCCCATGTCCTCGGTGCGCTCGAGCGCCTCGTTCACCACCTCATCCATGTCCACCAGCTTGTCAAGCTCGTCCTGGATGAGGATCCGGCGGGCCTCGGACACGCTCACGGTGCGGCGCTTCTTCCGCCTGGGCATCATGTCCTGCAACATCTCGGTGAGGTTGAAGTCCATGCCCTCACCGCCGACCGGTAGCATCAGGTTCTCGATGGGCGCCGACTGGGAAACCTCGACGTCCACCATCCGGTCTTCCAGCTTCCCGTCGCGCAGCAGCGAGCGGAGCTTCTCACGGGTCCGCTCGCGCCGCTCCTGGAGCCGCTGCTCGGCACCCTCGCCGGCGTCTTCAGCAGATCGCTCCGCCGCCCCGTCCCGGCCCACGATGAACGCGCGCGTCGGCCGGGCCGGTTCCGTCCCCGCGGACTCGGCGGCCGGGGCAGGCAGCAGCAGATCCAGCAGGCGTTCCTCCGCCTGCTGCTGCGCTAGCTCCTCCACCTCCGCCTCGCGTTCGTCCCGCACCATGTTCACGGCGACATCGACCAGGTCCCGGATCATCGATTCGACGTCCCGCCCGACATAGCCGACCTCGGTGAACTTCGAGGCCTCGACCTTCACGAACGGCGCTGCCGCCAGCCGCGCCAGCCGGCGGGCGATTTCGGTCTTCCCGACCCCGGTGGGACCGATCAGGATGATGTTGTTGGGCATGATCTCCTCGCGGAGATCATCCGGCACCCGCTGGCGGCGCCACCGGTTCCGCAGCGCGATGGCCACCGCCCGTTTCGCGGCCTCCTGCCCGACGATGTACTTGTCCAGCTCGGAAACGATCTGGCGCGGAGTCAGTTCTCCGCTCCAGTCCGTCTCGCCGCCGTTCCCATCCACCGCCAACGGGGTCCCGTCGGCGCCCGGCTCCAGCTCGGTCGATTCGCCCAATTCAGACTCCCGCATCACCACCCGGTACCAGCTCCAGCACCGTGATGTTGCGATTCGTGTAGATGCATATGTCGGCCGCGATCTCCAGCGATCGCCGCACGATCCCCGCCGCACTCAGGTCCGAGCCGCTCTTGAACGCGCGCGCGGCCGCCAGCGCGAAGCCACCGCCACTGCCGATCGCCGCGATCTCATCGTCCGGCTCGACCACGTTCCCGTCCCCGCTTATCACGTAGAGGTGTTGGCTGTCCGCTACCGCCAGCAACGCCTCCAGCCGCCTCAGGAACCGGTCCGTGCGCCAGTCCTTCGCCAGCTCTACTGCCGCCCGCGGCAGGTTCCCGGGGTAGCGCTCCAGCTTCTCCTCGAATTTCTCGAACAGCGTGAAGGCGTCCGCAACCGACCCGGCGAAACCCGCCAGGATGGTGCCATCCTTGAGCTTCCGAACCTTCTGCGCGGCCGCTTTCAGGACCGTGTCACCCACGGTCACCTGCCCGTCCCCGCCCAGCGCGACCTGTCCGCGGTGGCGCACGGCCACGATCGTGGTGGCGCGGATCTTCTGCCCTGGCTCCATGCGGATCACCCCGGTGTGGGACCTGCCGGCCGTTCGCGCGCTCGATGTGGGCGCACGTCCTGCCAATTTTACAGGAGCGATGGGGGCGGCGATAGGCCTCCGCGTGTCTCAGGCGCGCGGGTGCGCCTGCTCGTACACGCGTTTCAGGCGCTCCCGGGAAGTGTGTGTGTAAATCCTTGTGGTGGAAAGGGATGCGTGGCCAAGGAGTTCCTTGACTGCGAGCAGGTCGGCACCCGCGTCCAGGAGGTGGGTGGCGAAGGTGTGGCGCAGCGAGTGGGTGGAGAGGCCAGCGTCGTCCGCGGCGGCCGCGAGGAAGCGTTTGACGATGTTCTGCAGCTGGCGCGTGCTCAGGCGGCGTCCCTGCTCAGAGAGGAAGAGGGCGCCGCGGTCGCGCGGCCCGTGGCCGGCCAACTCCTGGCGGCGGAGCTCGTAGCGACGCAGGGCCGTCGCGGCGGAGCGGCCGATGGGCAGGATGCGTTCCTTGCGGCCCTTGCCGAGTACGCGGGCCTGTTCCGCGATCAGGTCCACGGAGCGGGTATCGAGGCCCTGCAGCTCGGAAAGCCGCATGCCGGTAGCGTAGAAGAGCTCGATGATGGCGTGGTCCCTGACGCCGCGGAAGCCGCCCTCGGCGCTGCGCAGCTCGGCGGCTTCGAACAGTCGCTCCATCTCGGCGCGGGTGAGCCAGCCGGGCAGGCGCTTGTCGAGCTTGGGCGTGTGTACGGTCCTGGCCGGGTTGGCGGGGATCACTTCCTCGCGGTGCAGGAAGCGCAGGAAGGACCGGACCGCAGAGATCTTGCGGGCGATCGTGCGGCGCGCCAGGCCGCGGCGGTTGAGTTCGCCCAGGAAGCCCCGCAGCAGACCCCGGTCGACCTCGTCCCACCGCCATTCGGGCCGTTGCAGTCGGCGGCTCAGGTAGCCCGTGAATTCGGCCAGGTCGCGGCGATAGGCCACGACCGTGTGCGGACTCAGGTGGCGCGCATCCGCCAGGTTGCGCAGGAAGACCGCGACGTCGAGCTCGACGCCGCTGCCACTGCCCCCCGTGCGCCCGGCCATCATGGCTCCGCCTCCGGCCAAGTCGGGGCGACCAGCGAGTGCTCGGCCAGCCATTGCCGGAAATCCGCGCGGGCGCGGTCCAGGACGCGGGCGCGCCGCTCGTCCTTGCGGGCGATTCCGAGGAGCGGATCGAGCAGGCCGAAGTTGGCGTTCATGGGCTGGAAGCGGCCCGGCTCCGCGCCGCGCAGGTAGCGCAGGAGGCCTCCGAGCATGGTGGTGGTCGGGGGCAGGGCCGGCTGCTTGCCGAGCATCAGCCGGTGCAGGTTGATGCCGGCCAGGATGCCGGAGGCGGCCGATTCCATGTAGCCTTCGACGCCGGTCAGTTGGCCCGCGAAGATCAGGTCCGGCCGCGCGGGCGCCGCGCCATACGGCAGCAGAGTCGCCGGGAAATCGAGGTACGTGTTGCGGTGAATGGAGCCGGTGCGCAGGAACTCGGCGTGCTCCAGCCCTGGGATCATGCTGAACACCCGCCGTTGCTCCGCCGTCCTGAGCCGCGTCTGGAAGCCCACCAGGTTCCACATCTGCCCGCCGGCATCCTCGCGCCGCAGTTGCACCACGGCAAACGGCCGCTTACCGGTGCGCGGGTTGCGGAGACCGATCGGGCGCATCGGCCCGAACCGCAGCGTGTCGGGGCCCCGTTCCGCCATCACCTCGATCGGGAGACACCCCTCGAAATAGGGGATCTGCTCCCACTCGTGACCCGGGTATGCATCGGCCGCGCCGAGGGCGGCGACGAATGCGTGATACTGCTCCCGGTCGAGCGGGCAGTTCAGGTAGTCCTCGTCGCCAGCGCCGGTCCCCCAGCGGGTCGCGAAGTAGGCCACTTCGAGATCGATGGAATCGCGGCTCACGATCGGTGCGATGGCGTCGTAGAACGCCAGACCCCGAGCACCGAGCAGGGCGGTCATCTCTGCCGCGAGGGCGGGCGAGGTGAGCGGCCCCGTGGCGATCACGGCCGGGGCAGGTGGCAGCGCGGTGAGCTCGCGCCGCTCCAGGCGGATGCGCGGGTGCGATTCGATGCGGCTGGTGACGGCCCGGGCGAAGGCGACGCGATCCACCGCCAGCGCGCTGCCCGCGGCAACCTTCGTGGCGTCCGCCGCCTGCAGCAGCAGCGAGCCCAGGTCCCGCATTTCGGCCTTGAGCAGGCCGTGCGCATTGCCGGGATCCTCGCTCTTGAAGGAGTTGGTGCAGACCAGCTCGGCAAGGTCTCCGGTCCGGTGCGCCGGCGTGCCGTGGCCCGGACGCATCTCGGTGAGCAGCACATCGTGGCCCCGTTCGGCCAGGTGCCAGGCAGCCTCACAGCCGGCCAGGCCGCCGCCAATCACCAGCAGCGGCGGCAAGGTCAACCACCCTTCGTTCGGGGATTCTCCGCCGGCCGGGCCGACCCGTCGCCGGCGCGCTTCCGGGCGGCTGCCTTCCGGGCCCCCGCCTGGTTGACCACTCGCTTCACTCCCAGCGCTGCGGCCGTGGCGCCGGCAGGCACCTGGCGGCGGCCCCGCCCACCACGTCCACCCGGAGCAGGCGCGGCGGCGGGCTCCAGGGTGCCGCCGTCGTCGAGCGTATACTCATGCAGGCACCCGGGACAGCGCAGGAATTCGCCTCGTGCCTTGGTGCTCTTCCTGACCAGGTATGGGGATGCACACGTTGGACAGGCGATAGCCCGCGGCTCGTCCCAACTGGACCAGTCGCACTCGGGATACCGGGTGCAACCCCAGAACGGCTTGCCGCGCTTCGTTCGCTTCTCGCCGACCTCGCCCTGCCCGCACTTCGGGCACTTGAGTCCCGGGACGGTGCGCGGCTGGGTGTACTTGCAGCGCGGGTAGTTGGCGCACGAGAGGAACGTGCCGAAGCGGCCCTCCCGCTCCAGCAGCTCGCCCCCGCAACTCGGACAGGTCAGTCCGGTCCGTTTCGGCTCGGCCTTCTTCTCCTGGTCCAGCGACCGGGTGTAGCGGCAGTCCGGATAGCCGGTGCAAGCCAGGAAGCGACCGAAGCGATTCCAGCGGACGGTCAGCTCCCGCCCGCATTCGGGACACGGCTCGGTGGTGCCGGCACTCTCGCGGAGGATGGCGTCGCCTTTCTGTTCGCCTGCCGTGAGCTGGCGCTGGAACGGCCGGTAGAAGTCTCCGAGCACCTGGTGCCACTCGAGCTCGCCCTCCTCGATCCGGTCCAGCTCCGCTTCCATGAGGCTGGTGAAGTCCACGCTGAAGAGGTCCGGAAACAGGCGCACCAGAACGTTCGCGACGGTCTCGCCGAGGGGCGTGGGCTGGAACTTCTTCTGCTCCGGCCTGGTGTACTCGCGATCGGTCAACGTGGAGATGATCTGCGCGTAGGTGGACGGCCGGCCGATCCCGAGCCGCTCCAGCTCCTTCACCAGGCTCGCCTCCGTGAAGCGCGGCGGCGGCTGAGTGAAGTGCTGCTCGGGGGTGAGGGAATCCAGGTCGCAGCGGTCGCCTTCGGCCAGTCGCGGCAACGGAGCCAACTCGTCGAGCGTACGGTGATCCCCTTCTTCTTTGGCCTCCTGGTACAACCGCGTGTAGCCGTCGAACTTCACGACCGATCCGGTGGCGCGGAATTCGTATGACCGCCCTGACGCGGCCCGGAGGTCGAAGTCGACCGTGGTGGTATCGTACACCGCGGGCGCCATCTGCCCGGCCATGAAGCGGAGCCACACCAGCTCGTAGAGCCGTTGCTGATCGCGGTCGAGGGAGCGGGCGACCGACTCGGGAGTGCGGGTCGGATCGGTCGGACGAATCGCTTCGTGCGCTTCCTGGGCCGCCTTCTGCTGCTTGCCGCCCCAGAGCCGCGCCCCGGCCGGCAGGTAGCCGCGGCCGAACTGCGATTCAATCCAGGTGCGCGCCACCGCCGCCGCTTCGCCCGCGATTCGCGTCGAGTCGGTGCGCATGTACGTGATCAGGCCGACCGCGCCCTCGGCGCCGACATCGACGCCCTCGTAGAGCTGCTGGGCGGTGCGCATCGTGCGCTGGGCCGTGAAGCCCAGCCGCTTGGCGGCCTCCTGCTGGAGGGTGGACGTGGTGAACGGTGGGGGCGGGTTCTTCACCCGCTCCCGGCGCTTCAGGTTGGTGACAATGAACGGCAGCCCCTCCAGATCGGCCAGGACGGCACGCGCTTCCTCTTCGTTCGCCAGCCGGAAGCTTCGGCCGTCGATCTGGTGCAATCGGGCGGAGAACTGCTTGCCCCCGCGCTCGAGCAGCGCGGTTATCGACCAGTACTCCTCGGCCGTGAACGCGCGGATCTCCTGCTCCCGCTCGACGATCAGGCGGAGCGCCACGGTCTGCACCCGGCCGGCCGAGAGCCCCGGCCGGATCGGTTTCCAGAGCAGCGGGCTGACCTGATAGCCCACCAGCCGGTCCAGGATGCGCCTGGCCTGCTGCGCCTCGACCTTGCGCATGTCGAGCTGCAGCGGGTGCTGCAGCGCCCGCTGCACGGCTGTGCGCGTGATCTCGTGGAACAGCACCCGCCGGAACTCCGGCGTGCCGTCCGTCCCCGGCACGCCCGGGGGGCGAGCCGGG